>JABUTA010000012.1 GCA_021443845.1 Parasporobacterium sp. | reverse complement strand
TGCCGACAAGCTGGTAGTATGCCAGGTAAATACCGGCACAGAAGTTACGCAGATAGTTACAGGTGCTCCTAATGTGTTTGAAGGAGCAAAGGTTCCTGTGGTTCTGGACGGCGGCAGAGTGGCAGGGGGACATGACGGTACCCTTACACCCGGCGGTATAAAGATCAAAAAAGGAAAACTCAGGGGAGTGGAATCCAACGGCATGATGTGCTCCATTGAAGAGCTGGGTTCAAATACAGACATGTATCCTGATGCAGCAGCTGACGGGCTTTATATCCTTCCGGAGGATGCACCTGTAGGTGCAAGCGCAGTGGAATATCTGGGCCTCAACGATGCAGATTATGAGTTTGAGGTAACATCAAACCGTGTTGACTGCTACAGCGTACTGGGACTTGCCAGAGAAGCATCAGCCACATTCGGAAAGGAATTTCACGATATAGATCCGGTTGTGAAAAATACAACTGATGATATAAAGGACTATCTTGACGTTGAAATAAAGGATACTGACCTGTGCAGAAGATATACTGCAATGGTGGTAAAGAATGTAAGGATTGCTCCTTCACCCAGATGGCTGAGACAGAGACTTGCTTCAAACGGCATCCGTCCTATCAACAACGTAGTCGATATAACCAACTATGTAATGGAAGAATACGGACAGCCTATGCATGCATTTGACTATGACACCATCAAGGGTCATAAGATTGTTGTGCAGAGAGCCGCAGACGGAGAAAAATTCGTTACTCTGGACGGACAGGAAAGAAATCTTGACAAGGATATCCTTATGATCTGCGATGCCGAAAGAAAGATCGGTATTGCCGGCATCATGGGGGGTGAGGATTCCAAGATTACAGACGATGTAAAGACTCTGGTATTTGAAAGTGCATGCTTTGACGGAACCAACAACCGTCTTTCGGCAAAGAGACTGGGCCTTCGTACAGATGCATCAGGCAAGTATGAGAAGGGACTTGACCCCAATAATACCGTTCCAGCCATCCTCCGTGCCTGCCAGCTTATTGAAGAGCTGGATGCAGGTGATGTGGTAGGAGGCATGATCGACATCTATCCGGAACCTGTTGCTGAAAAGCAGATAGCATTTGATCCCGACAGAATAAATGCCTATCTGGGAACGGATATATCTGCTGAACAGCAGCTTTCATACTTCCCGGTTCTGGGCATCAGATATGACGAAAATACAGGAATGCTCACTGTTCCTACTTTCAGACAGGACCTGCTAAGAGGTGCTGATATTGCAGAAGAAGTGGCAAGATTCTACGGCTACGATAAGATCCCGTCAACTCTTCCGGCTACAGAAGGCGTAAGCGGAAAGCTTTCATACAGCTTTACGGTAAACAACAGCATCAGGGAATGCATGCAGTCATACGGATATTCTGAATCCATGACATATTCCTTCGAAAGCCCGAAGGTGTTTGATAAGCTCCGTATAGCAGCGGATGATGACCTGAGGAAGACAGTGGTTATCAGTAATCCTTTAGGTGAGGATTACAGCGTTATGAGAACTCTTCTCATGAACGGACTTCTCACATCCCTGGCTACGAATTACAACAGGAGAAATAAGGAGGCAGCTCTTTATGAACTGTCAAACATCTACATTCCCAAGGCACTTCCATTGACAGAGCTTCCTGACGAAAGAATGACTCTGGCATTCGGATTCTACGGTGACGGTGATTTCTTTACTCTTAAGGGTGCACTGGAGGAGCTTCTTGATACTCTCGGAGTAAAAGGACTCAGAAAGTATGAAAATGCAGGAAACATTCCGTTCCTTCATCCGGGACGTCAGGCAGAAATGTACGTGAACGGTCAGAAGATCGCATTCCTGGGAGAAATCCATCCTCAGGTTGTAAAGACCTACGGACTGGCTGCCAGAACCTATGCCGCTCAGGTTGATGTAAAAGCACTTTATGACCTGGTTTCATATGACAGAAAATACAAAGGAATTCCAAAATACCCTGCAGTCAGCAGAGACCTGAGCCTCGTCATGGACAAGACAGTACCTGCAGGAAAGATTGAAGAGATCATCGCAAAATACGGCGGAAAGCTGGTTGAACATTACGAACTCTTCGATATATACGAAGGCGAGCAGGTGGGGGAAGGCAATAAATCCCTGGCATATACCATCAGATTCCGTGCCCAGGACAGAACACTGGAAGACGGAGATGTAACACCGGTTATGGAAAAAATAATCGCCAGACTTGCCGAAGCCGGAGCAAAACTCAGAGGCTGATAAAAACATTTACAATAAATACCCTGATGTGCTAATATATTCAGGTTAAATATGCTATCTGGAAAGAGGATGGAAATGAGAAAGACAAAACATGCTATTATTTTTTGCATCTCGATCGTGCTCATCGCCGTATGCTGTATAGTTGCAGCAGTAGGATTCGGCGGAGGTCACATCGGTGCAGCAAGGAACATTACCCTTGGTCTCGACTTAAGAGGTGGTGTAAGTGTTACTTATCAGACAGTAGAAGCTAATCCTTCACAGGAAGACATGTCTGATACAATCTATAAACTGCAGCTCCGTGTACAGCAGTACAGTACAGATGCTTCAGTTTATCAGGAAGGAACCAACAGAATTACTGTTGAAATCCCGGGTGTATATGATACACAGACAGTTATTGACGAGCTTGGACGTCCGGGTTCACTGCAGTTTGTAACATACGAAACAGGCGAAGACGGTGAAGCTGTTGAAAAGGTATGGGTAGAGGGAAAGGATATTGCCAATGCCCAGGCCGGAAGCCAGCAGAACCAGACCACAAAGGCAATCGACTATGTGGTACAGTTATCCCTCAGTCCTGAAGGCGCTGAGAAGTTTTCAGAGGCCACATCCTCACACATCGGAGATGTTATATACATCATCTATGACGGTGAAGTAGTAAGCAGCCCTGTAGTACGGTCAGCTATTACAGACGGCAACTGTATCATTGAAGGTATGGAATCATGGGAAGCTGCAACAACTCTTGCATCTACCATCCGTATCGGTTCATTAAGCCTTGAACTTCAGGAAATGTCTTCAAAGGTAGTATCTGCAAAGTTAGGTGACAATGCAGTCAGCACATCACTTATTTCAGGCCTCATAGGACTTCTCCTTATCATGATCTTCATGATCATTTATTACAGAATCCCCGGCGTTGCAGCAGCACTTGCCATGGTATTCTACACGGCAGCCATTCTTCTGCTGCTGAATGCATTTAATCTTACACTTACCATTTCCGGTATTGCAGGTATCATCCTGACCATCGGTATGGCGGTGGACGGCAACGTTATCATCAATGCCCGTATCAAGGAAGAGCTTGCACTGGGATATTCGGTAGAACAGTCCATTAAGAATGGCTTCAGGAAATCTACTTCAGCTATCCTTGACGGTAATATCACCACACTTATCGTAGCTATCGTACTTATGATCTTCGGATCAGGCTCTGTACAGGGCTTTGGTATGACTCTTGCAATCGGTATCGTGCTGAGCGTTATCACATCACTCGTTGTATCAAGAGTTCTCATGTTCAGCATGATGTGGATGGGTGCTTCCAAGCCGTCCATGTATGCAACAAAACAGAAAGAAGCCAAGAAGCCTTTCGATTACGTAGGCAAGAAGGTTATCTGCTTTGTGATCGCAGCAGCATGCATCGTTGCAGGTATAGCTGCAATGATCGTTAACTCCGGCGCAGGAAATAATGCTCTTAATATGAGCATCGAATTCGTCGGCGGTGTTTCTACAACAGTTGACTTTGCAGAGGACGTATCAATTGATAAGTTCAATGACGAGATCAAGCCTGCTATTTCCGACATTATCGGAAGTACCGATATTGAAGGACAGAAGGTTACAGGCTCCAACCAGTTTGTGATCAAGACTCAGGATATCGACGGTGACAAGCGTGAAGCTATGCACAGCCTCCTGGTTGATACATACGGTGCAGATGCTGACAGCTTCGAGATCACCTATATCAGCTCAACCATCAGTACAGAGCTCATGAGGGATGCATATATCTCCCTGGCAATTGCCGCAGTTCTCATGCTGATATACATCTGGATCCGTTTCAGAAAATTCAAATTCGCGATCTCATCTGTTTTATGTCTTATCCATGACGTGCTGATAGTAGTAGCATTCTTTGCTATCTTCAGACTGTCAGTAGGCAATACATTCATTGCATGTATCCTTACCATTGTAGGTTACTCGATCAATGCCACAATCGTTATCTTCGACAGAATCAGAGAGAACCAGGCAGACAAAACCATCTGCCATGACCTTAAGGCTGTTGTAAACAAGAGTATTTCACAGTCTATGTCAAGAAGCATCATTACATCAGCTACAACATTCATCACAGTACTTTTCCTGTACATCATGGGTGTTGAGTCAATGAAGGCATTCGCACTTCCGCTGGCAGTAGGTATTATTGCAGGTGCATTCTCATCTGTACTTCTGGCAGGCTCATTGTTCTACACATTCCATAAGAAGGATCAGAGGCTGATTGAAAAGAAACACAAATAATCAATACTGAACTGAAGGCCCGGATAAACATCCGGGTCTTTTAGACTGACGAATAATTATGTTAATTCCCATTTTATTATTTATATTAGGACTGATATGCCTTATAAAAGGCGGAGACTGGTTCGTTGACGGCGCAGCAGGTCTGGCCCGCAGATTTAATCTGCCGGAGATACTTATAGGTGCGACAATTGTTTCCATAGGTACAACACTCCCGGAGGTAATGGTATCTGCCACATCCGCTGCAACAGGACACGGAGAACTGGCATATGGTAATGCCATCGGTTCCATCATCTGCAATACTGCACTTATAGCAGCCATAACCATGGCCATAAAGCCTGCGAAGATCGAGAAAAAGAGTCTGATACTGCCTGCGGTTACATTATTTGTATCTGCAGCGGTTTACTGTGCGATCTCATACACCACAGGTATCTTCAGCCGCCCTGTTGGCTTCATCCTGCTTGCAATGTTTGTCATGTATATAATCATAAGTGTAAGGCAGAGCCTCAGCAGCATTAAAGGAAGGAACCATACCGGAGAGGCAGCTTTGGTTACTGACAGCAGATTGGGAGAAGGCTCAGAGGCTTTGGCAGATGCCGGCTCAGTTGAAGAAGAAAAGAAGGAAATGCCCTTATGGAAAATGCTTCTTTTCCTGGTACTGGGTGCTGCCCTTATAGCAGTGGGGGCAAGACTGCTGGTGGATAACGGAACAAAGATAGCTTCAGCCCTGGGGGTACCGGAGTCAGTAATAGCACTTACATTTGTAGCTCTGGGCACATCCCTTCCGGAGCTTGTAACTGCCATAACATCCCTTGTAAAGGGACACGGGGCACTGTCAGTGGGTAATATATTGGGAGCTAATATTTTCAATATCGTGCTGGTAAGCGGACTGTCCATAGTGATAAATCCTTTCCCGTTACCCGCTTCCAAGCTGATAATGGGGCAGAATGCATCACTGGTTATAGACCTGCCCCTGATGGTAATAGTATCACTGATCATGGTTCTTCCTGCCCTGATAAAAGGAAAACTATACCGCTGGCAGGGAATCCTTCTCCTTGCAATCTACGCAGGATTTGTAGTATTTCAATTTGCAACATAAGTCCCAGTCTCGAAATAACAATGTGCAGTGGGAGCTTGCTCACAACTGCACATTGTTATTTCAGAGACGACAAAAGCATGAGCACGCAGAATCAGAATGATTCGGGAGTGCGAATGCTTTTGAGGGATGCGGGAGTGGGAAGCACGGAGCATCCCGTGGGACTTATTAATGAAGNCGATTCGAAAGCGCGAATGATTTTGAGGGATGCGGGAGTGCGAAGCACGGAGCATCCCGAGGGGACTTTTAACAGGTAACGGGGAGCGAGAGCGCGGAGAATCGGAACGATTCGAAAGTGCGAATGATTTTGAGGGATGCGGGAGTGCGAAGCACGGAGCATCCCGAGGGGACTTTTATCAGGTAACGGGAAGAGAGAGCGCGGAGAATCGGAACGAATCATGAGCGCGGAGAATCGGAACGATTCGAGAGTATTCAATTTTTATATCTGATGTTTCAAATTGTCATCTTGTTTGAGGCATATCTCCAATGTATAATCTATCAGAAATAAGCGTAATCTTTAATTATATGGAGGGTCTTGATAATGGCAGAAAAAGTTTTGGGGAAAGTTGCTGAACCTAATCAGGAAGAGCATGCCCAGATTACTCTGAAAGTTGCAGATCTGGTTACTGCAGTAAACGGAATAATGAATCCGGGTGGACCGGTATTTGACTGGTTTGCCGGATATGAGAACGGTGCGGCAGCAGTTGAGATCAGGAACGGCAATACGGAAATCGTAAATGAAAAGATACTGATGGGCTGTGAAATTGACGGACAGCATATCAGCAATATTAAAGTTGTAGGATATGAGGGTAAGGACGGCGGTGTTTACTGCGAAGGTCCTGAGACAAATGCTGTGATCGAAAATGCGTATATATCTCTGGAAGGCACAGGCAAGGGTGTCGGAGGACCCGATACCGGAGTTTCGGCAAGAAAAGGAGCGATAGTCACAATTAAAAATGCTGTGATCAACGGATACGGACGCAGCAGATTCTGCACAACAGCCGAAACAGGTTCCAGCATGTATGTATATGATTCAGTGCTCTGGTCCCACGGACAACCATGGGGTGATGGATATGAACCTATCACTGAACCTATGGCAACTCCTCCTGCAGCACTCCTTATAGAAGGAAACAGCAGAGCCCATTGCACAATGACCAATTCCAGCAGCTATTTCTATGACAGTAAAATTATCTGCGACGGCTGGGGCGCACTTTCAACTGAGGGCGCTGAAGGATATGTTTATCTGGAAGCAAATGACTGCGACATCATTGCCACACGAAGAGGATACGGAACGTATGCTGATCCTGACTGCCATGTGGTATTCAACAGATGCAGCTTTGACGTTGCGGATATGTCGATCATTCTTGCAGGCAAATCAGATGCTCATTTTAATGAATGTGTATGCGATAACGGTTCATACTTTGCACTGGTACATAATGTAAACGGAACACCTGAAGAGGTGGGAGAACTGGAAATAACATCAAGTCAGATACATTCATCCGGCCCGGTGATTTTCTGCAGGAGCGAAAATGTTGAAATAAATGTATCCAGATCCGAACTGTCATCCGATGAAGGAATAATTATCAGATCAGAAGAAAACGATGACCCGGCAAGGACAATACCTTCCGACCATCCTTATGGCATCAGAGCTTCATTTAAGGAAATGAAGCTGGAAGGGGATATCATTCATGAGGATCCTGCCCGTGACATGTATATAACTCTTGAAAAGGCATACCTTATCGGAACCGTTAAAGGTGCAAACCTTAAAATGGATACCAGAAGCACATGGTATTCACCGGAGGATTCCGAAATAACCTTAACAGGAGACGTATTCCTTAATCAGATAGATGCCCCTGAAGGCAAGATTATTAAGGCAAAAGGTGCTTCTGAAGGTGAATATACACTGTTCAGCGGCGGCAAATTAGTAATAAGTAAGTAAAAAAATACAAAATATTGTGCAATAGGCTGAAAAATACGCAAAACCTACCTGGCTAATGTAATATTAAGGTAAGATATATATAATCTAAACGCACTGATGACAATGCTGTCATAAGGTGCCCAGAAAAGAAAGGAGAAACATTATGGCAGGCGAAGTAATTAAGGCTTTACACACAGGTATCAGCGTAAGAGACATGGATGAGGCTGTTGCATGGTATGACAAATGGCTGGGATTCAAACCGGTCTATGATATGGGTTATGTACCTCCTCTTAAAGCACACCTGTTCTTTATTGAAGACAAGAACGGATATCAGATTGAGTTATTCAAATATGATGATCCGAAGCCTACACCGGCAGAAAGACTTACACCTAATTCTGACCTTCAGACATGCGGCACAAAGCATCTGGCACTTGCAATTGATGATGCAGATGCATTCAAGGAGAAATTCCTTGCTGAAGGCGGAACAATAGCTCATGAAGTTGCGATGGGTGCAGATCATGTTCTGTTTGTTCTTGATCCGTCAGGCACAATTATCGAACTTATACAGCAGCCGAAATAATGATAAGATTTGTACATTAACACAAAAAACTTGTGCAATATGTATATTACTTTCTGAAAATTATTTAACTGTTTGTGAATAAAGTTAAATGAAATTGACGGGATAACAGATGAGTAATATAATCACACTGTTGTAATCGGCATTTTAAAGTGTCGTAAATATTATAGGAGGTAACAATAATGAAGAAATTTTTAGCAATCGTTCTCGCTGCAGTTATGGTATTCGCTATGGGTACAGTTGCAATGGCAGAGGAAGCTCCTACTGGTGATTTCCAGTGGAACGGACAGAAGGAAGTATGGGCTATCCTTCCTACAACAGGTGTTCCCGGACTTCTTATCCACGCAGACTCTCTTGGCTATGTTATGGGCAAAGACGGCTGGACATATGTAACAAAGGATGCTATGGGTGATCCTTCAGCTCAGGTTTCATATGTTGAAGATGCTATTGCAGCAGGCAACGTAGGTGCTCTTATGATCGCAGCTATGGATGGTCCTATGCTTGAGGATGTAGCTAATCAGGCAAAAGATGCAGGTATCGCAATCTGCTACCTTGGTCTTGCTCCTGATTACGAAATCGCAGGTTACATTGCTACAGCTTACTCTATCACCGGTATGGCAGCTGTTCAGTCAGCTGAGGACTGGGTAACAAAGAGAGTGGCAGAAGGCGGCAATGTTCCTCAGAACGCTGACGGCAAGTATGAAATCGCTTGTGACGTATACTATGACATCACAGACGGTATCTATCGTTCAAATGCTATGATAGGAACAGCTAATGAGTCAGAAATCCTTTCAGTTGTTTCTGCAACACAGTCATACGGTGATTCTGCTCAGACAGATGCTTATGACAATGCGCAGGCAGTATTAGCAGCTAACCCTGACTGCCGTATCTTCATTGCATATGAACCGGACGAAGCAATGGGTATCGCAGCAGCTATCGCTGACTATGCTGAACAGAACGGCCTTGACCTTGCTGACTTCTGTGTAATGCCATGCTACTCAGCTGACGACGCATTCCTTCAGATGTGGGCTGAAGTTCAGGCAGACCCATCAGCAAACGCTATCAAGGGTTATGCTTCATACGGCGGAACAGCAACACAGGAAGAAATCGATGAATTCGCAGCATCTAACTTCTCAGCAACCGGTATGGAATTCTCACCTACAGGCGGTAAGCTTGCAGCCATCCTTCTTGGTGTAACAGGTGCTGATGGATATGAATGGGCATACGGCGATGCATACTATGATGATATCACAGCAACTAACATTTACGGCTATGATTATCATTGGGCACAGGGTGAAGAGAACCCATGCGTTCAGTACGAAGTAGCAGAAGCTATGTTCTAATCGGCCAGATCTCAGCCGTATATGGGATTGATTAATAACTGATTGACAGTTGGCGGCACGGAGGGTTCCTCCTCCGTGCCGTATTTGAAATTAAAAGTATAACATTAATTAGATGATTGTGAGGTTTTTATGGAAAATATGCAGCCAACATTATCATTGAAGGGCATCAGGAAGGTATTCCCGGGTGTCGTTGCTCTGAATAATGTTTCAATCGACTTTTATCCCGGTGAAGTCCATGCCCTTATAGGTGAGAATGGTGCCGGAAAGTCCACATTCATAAAGACTATTACCGGTGCACATGCACCTGATGGGGGAACCATCACTGTAGATGGTCAGACGTATAATGCCATGACCCCTGCAATAGCAAGATCTCATGGTATAGAGTGTATTTATCAGGAATTCAACCTGATAGATGTTCTCTCTGCAGCAGAGAATATCTGCTACGGTGAAAAGTTAGGCAAATTCGTTAACCAGAAAAAAATGAACGAAATTGCCCAGAAGATTTTTGATGATTTCGGAGTAGATATCAACCCTAAGACAATGGTTCGTGATCTTACTCCTGGACATATGCAGATTGTTGAAATTGCCAAGTCAGTTTCAAAAGAATGTAAGGTTCTTATCCTTGATGAGCCTACGGCGCCTTTGTCAATTGCAGAGGTAGAAATCCTTTTCAGAATAGTAAACCAGCTCAGGGAAAAAGGTGTTGCCATCATATTCATTTCTCACAGACTTGACGAAGTATTTGAGCTTACGGACCGCATATCCATTCTTCGTGACGGTGAGTATATCACCACTATCATGACAAAGGACACAAACCGCGCCGAGCTGATCAAATACATGGTAGGACGTGAAATGACAGCTACATTCCCGCCGAGAAATGCACAGATCGGTGATGTAATGCTGGAGCTTAAGAATCTTACCGGCAACGGCGTTAAGAATATTTCATTAAAGGCACGACAGGGTGAAATCCTGGGCGTATCGGGCCTGGTTGGTGCCGGCCGTACGGAAATCTTTAAAGTAGTATTCGGTGCCGAAAAGAAGCAATGGGGTGATGTTTACGTAAAAGGTGAACTTGCTCATATAAGCAGTCCGAGGGAGGCTATGCATAAGTACGGTATATGCCTTATCCCGGAAGACAGAAAGAGGGAAGGCTGCTTCTTATCTGAGACTATCTCATGGAACATTGTTTACAATGTCCTTGGAAGAATCTCAAAGAGTGGTTTCGTCAACAGAAAGAAAGAAGCCGAGATAGCTGATTATTACGGAAAGGCTATGAGAATTAAGGCACCTAACCTTGATGCTACAAAAGTTATGACATTGTCAGGCGGCAACCAGCAGAAGGTTGTTATCGGTAAAGCACTGGCAACCCAGTCTGATATCGTAATCTTTGACGAACCTACCAGAGGTATCGACGTAGGTGCAAAGTATGAGATATACGAGCTGATGAATCAGATGTGTGAACAGGGCAAGTGCGTTATCATGATCACTTCTGACATGGAAGAACTTCTTGGTATGTCAGACAGAATAGTTGTATTTGGTGAAAGGTGTCTCGCCGGAGAACTGGAAAAGAATGAGTTCAGTCAGGAAAAGATTCTTGATATGGCTTCAACCGGCGGACCAAAGGAGGATTAATTTATGAAAAAGAAATTTGATTTTTCCACCCTGCTGCGTAAGTTCTTAATGTACATTGTACTTATCGTCTTACTTATTGCTTTCCAGGTTATCTGTAAATCAGCAACAGGCCGTGACTTTCTTTCCCTGTCTAATGTAATGAACATTTTAGGACAGAATGCGTATCTTCTTATTACAGGTGTTGGTATTACGTTCATCATGTTAGGCGGAGCGATGGACCTTTCCACAGGCTATCTGCTTTCAACTATCGGTATCATTATGGCACTTATTGATACAGCTTCCGGAAGCTTTGTACTGGCCATGGGACTCGGTATCATATGCAGTGTTGTAATATCCGGATTTAACGGTGTTATGTACGCATGGTTGAGAGTATTCCCGTTTATCATAACTCTTGCGACACAGTATATCCTGAACGGTGCTACTTACCTTCTTTCAGGTGGTGTGCAGAAGACATACAAGGGTCTTTCTGATGCATTCAAGGTTATAGGCGGTGCCAATATACCGTTCCTGGCAGGCAGCAGCATTAAGTCAGGTGTTATCGTAATGGTTATTCTTGTTATCATCGGTGCTCTTATCCTTAACAAGACTCATTTCGGACGTAACGTATATGCCCTTGGTTCAAACCCTGATGCAGTTGCTCTTTCAGGTGTAAGCGTTGCCAAGATGCGTATTGCCATCTTTGCACTTGCAGGTCTGTTCTTCGCATTTGCACAGATAGTTAACATCGGTAAGATCGGTTCAGCTTCCCAGTCTATGGGTCTCGGTGCAGAGTTCACTGCGATGGCAGGTGCTATGCTCGGCGGTATCAAGATGGGCGGCGGCGGCGGCAAGATCAACAACATGGTTGTTGGTACACTTATAATCGCTGTTCTTAACCAGGGCTTCAACTTCATGAACGTTAACCAGTACTGGCAGAAGGTTGCCCTTGGTATCGTTCTTCTGTTTGCTGTAGCTATCGATGAAATGCAGACCCGTGCTACCATCAATGCAGCCAAGAAGGTCAGCGGCAAGGCTCCGGCTCAGAATCAGGCGGCATGATCATTTTAAAATCTGTTATTTTTACTCCATAAAATATTACAGGCAGGTACTTCTTAAATGAGGCACCTGCCTTTTTTCATCTGTTATGAAAATATATTTTAAATATTAAAGTTGCTGCGAAAGCAGAATAATCCGGGGATGTATATATGTAAAGTAATGGATTTTTGTATTCCGAGTGCTGAATAATAATACAATTATCATTAAAGTATATTATTTTACTTTCGAACGATGTATATTTACTGATTTCCTTCTTCTTGAAAAATATATAATGAGCGTATCAAAAATACATGTGTTGATACGATAGCAATTAATTTTTTCTGACAATTAAAACAATCTTCTCCTGAAACAGCTGTGTACAGACAACATGTACACAGCTGTTTCATTTTAAGAAAAACCAATTGCAGATAATCAGAAAGGAGTTATGGATTAATGAAAGCAGGAGTATTTTACGGTGCTGGTGATCTTCGAGTAGAAGAACGTCCGGTACCAAAGGCAGGACCGGGACAGATGGTGGTAAAGATTGATTATTGCGGTGTATGCGGAACAGATATTGAAGCATACAAGTATGAGATTGTTAAACCTGTCATTGTCCTCGGACATGAGAATGTGGCAACAGTGTATGAAATCGGTGAAGGTGTCGAAGGCTTTAAAGTTGGTGACAAGGTATTATGCGGACCCCCAAGTTATTGTAAGGAAAACTGTGAGCCCTGCAGATCAGGTCGTCCTAATATCTGTGTTCACGGATTTCCACGTACCAATGGTATAGGAGGGCCGGACGGCGGATATGCAGAATATATGCTTATCGATGACCCGGCTCATACAATGATCATTTCCGTGCCGGAAGGCGTTGATGAGAAGGACGCAGTTCTTTTTGATGTTATCTGCGTATCATTACATGCATTGAGAAAATCAAATTTCAAATTTGGTGATACTGTAGCTGTTTCCGGAACAGGTCCTATCGGTCTGGCAGCTATTCAGATAGCAAAGGCTGCAGGAGCAAGATGTGTAGTAGCTATCGGAACCAACCCTGCCAAGAGAGAAATTCTTGAAAGATACGGAGCTGACTGCTGTATATTCACAAAAGAGTGTGAAAACCTTGGGGAAGCAGTACGAAAAGCAGTAGGCAATCCTTACGGTGCGGATGTTACACTGGAATGTGCAGGCAATGAGGCAAGCCTTATCAATTGTGTAATGGAAATTGCAAAACCGGGTTCACAGGTATTGCTGGTAGGTATTATAGGTGAGCCTTTAAGCCATCTGTCACTGGCGCCGGTTATTCCACGTGAAATAGAACTGGTTACATCATTTACATATACACCAGAGGAAATAGCAATGTATCTTGATATGCTGAGAACAAAGAAAATAGAGTTCCCGGGAATGGTTACTGATGTTATTGCACTGGATGAAGCTGTAGAAAAAGGCGTAGACAGAAAGGACAGAAGGGGTCAGATTAAAGTTCTTATAGATCCTTCCAGATAATAGATTTAAGATTCACTCTGTACGGTTATTTCCCATTAAATAGGAAAAGTATGTTTTTTTACTTATCAGTGTGCAGAAAATTACAGATGACTGAATTTTGTTTTTTTCTATAATAGAGGCAAATTTCAGCTGAAAATTGTAACCGTTCATATTCCGAAAAAAAGGAGAAAAGTAATGAAAAAAGCAGCAGCAACTATAGCAGCAGGTGTATTGGCACTTTCTATGTCAGCATCTGTATTTGCAGCAGAAGCTCCTCAGGCGCTTAATACTGCAGATATGAAGGTATCTTCATATTCAACAAACAACACAAATGTCAGCAGAGATGATACTGGCAACATTTATGTAGGATATGCAGTGACTGATAATGCACTGGTTCCGGAAGAGTCCAACTTTGAAGGTTCTGTAGACACAATCACCCTTGACGCAACTGTTGAAGGTGAAGGCTTTACAGCAGTAAGATCAGATGCATCAAAAGTAACTGTAACCGGTTCACTCAATCTTACTGATAAAGGTGACGGCCACAAGGCTAATGACTTTGCAGCTGTCGGAGCAGGTATATCTGCATTCAATGGTTCAGAGATGACAATTGACGGACTTAATTATTATTCAGAAGGCTTCGGAAGATCTCTGGCTATTATCGAAAATTCCACAGCATTCATTAAGAATACTCAGGCAACAACAATGGGTGCAGACGCATTCCAGGATACTTTTGACGGATATTACAACTCAGCTCAGACTACAACAATGGTATCTCCTCCATGGGTTCTCGGAATCAACGGCGGTATCCGTGCAGTAAATATACTCGGTGTGGGTACAACTGCAGAAGTTGCAGATTCTACTATTAATTCATCAGGCTGGGCAGTAGTTTCTACAGACGGCTGCACAAGCCCGTATATCTACATTTTCAATTCTAACCTTAACATTCTTTCATCAGCTAACGGCGGTGTGAACAGCGGTTATGCAATCCTCGGATATGATCCTGCAGCTTATGGTTCAGGATACTGCACATTCTATATCGGCGGTGCAAACGAGACATTCCGTGGTGCTTCACTTAACGGCGGAACTTATGCAGCAATCATGAACGGCGGAACAGGATACTATGCATCCCTGAAGGCCGGTGAAACATATGAAGTTAAGACTGAAGCAGGTGATGTGGTTGATACTTACACAGCAGCAGAAGACAAAGCTACTGAAATCAACACAGTATTCAGCATTCTCGGTGCTAACTCAGGTGATGTAACATTCGCAGAAGGCACTGTTGTTAATACAGCTGATGCAACTATCATCTACAAGTCAGGTGATTCAACATTCACATTTGACAATGCAGTAGTAAATCCAGGAAACGGAATCATAGTTCAGATGATGGATAACGACGATACAACAATCGGCGGATTCGATCCATTCGGAACATATCTCTATGAAGAAGCAGGATTCCAGACAGCAGCATATGAAGATGCTATCTCTTATGTATTCACAGAAGATACAGCAGTAAATCCTGAAAAGACATACTATGTGGCAGACCTTGAAGCAGAAGGCGGATTCGTTGCTGTAGAAAATCCTATAGATAAAGATATAGTTGTATACTACGAGAAGGCAACAGGCGGTAACAGAGTAGATGTTAACTTTGCAAATGGCGAATATACAGGTGATATTTATAACGGAACAGGTTACTACGCTCAGGCATCAGATGCTCTTTATGTAAACATTGATGATACAGCAACTCTCACAGGTGATATTGCACTTACATCTCATGTACATGGTGTATGGCCCGGTGAAAGAACAATCGACGATGTTGAGGCAGCAATTGCAGAGGCAAATGAAGCTCACAAGAATGTTGGCGGATATTATGCTGATACAGAAGACATCAAGTATGTATATCTGAACAACGAAGGTACAGTTACTGATGACAAGTCACAGGCATCTGCTATCCAGTTCACACAGTTCTCAACTCAGGAATATTACCTTGTTGGTCATGTTCTTAACCAGATCAACTACAATGGTCTTTCAACAATCGACGTTACCGTTGAAGGTAAGTGGAAAGTTGCTGACTGCTCACTTGTAACATATCTGAACGTTGTTGAAGGCGCAGAAGTA
This sequence comes from Parasporobacterium sp., assembly GCA_021443845.1. Classification (GTDB taxonomy): domain Bacteria; phylum Bacillota; class Clostridia; order Lachnospirales; family Lachnospiraceae; genus RGIG5612. The sequence continues at coordinate 15,559 of JABUTA010000012.1, read as the reverse complement.
TATGGTGAACTTGTAGAGCTTGAAGATGGTTCAATCCTTATCACTCCATCTGAATCAATGATACCGGCCGGTGAATACGGCGAAGCACACATTCACGTTGTTGATCCTGATGCATCTTCATCAGGCGGAGAATCTTCAGGTGAATCAGCAGAGAGCGCAGAAGATGCAGAATCATCTGCAGATGCAGCTGAAGGTGCAGAATCAGCAGAGGTTCCTGCAGATGGTGCGGAAGCAGCAGACTCTGAAGCAGGTGAATCAGACGGAGCAGAATCAGCAGAAGTTCCTGCAGAAGGTGAAGCTCCTGCAGGTGAATCAGGCGGTGGTCCTGCAGAAGCTCCGGCAGAATAATAATACTTATTAAGTTTTTTACTCTCCTATAATATTTACAAGGCACTTGCCGACCCATGGCCGCATCTTTTATCGGGTGCGGCCGGCAAATGCCCAGGGATATTTTACAGGAGAGCTTATGTAGTTTTATAACAGTTCGGATTCTTCTGTTGAAAAAGAATCATAGTATTGTATAGGAGGAAAACAAAGTGAAAAAAATTTTAGCAATTGCTCTTGCATCAGCTATGGTATTATCAATGGGTACTGCTGCAATGGCTGAAGAAGCAACGTCAGATGATTTCCAGTGGAACGGACAGAAGGAAGTATGGGCTATTCTTCCTACAACAGGTGTACCCGGTCTTCTGGTACATGCCGATTCCATGGGCTATGTTATGGGAAAAGAAGGATGGAATTATGTAACAAAGGATGCAATGGGAGATCCTTCAAATCAGGTTTCCTATGTTGAAGATGCTATCGCAGCAGGCAACGTAGGTGCACTTATGATAGCTGCAATGGACTGCCCGATGCTTGAGGACGTTGCTCAGCAGGCAAAGGAAGCAGGCATAGCTGTTACATATCTCGGTGCAGCTCCTGAATATGAAATCACAGGTTATATTGCAACAAAATATTCTATTACCGGTATTGCCGCAATCAGATCAGCAGAAGACTGGGTACAGAAGAGAGTAGCTGAAGGCGGAAACATTCAGGCTAACGAAGATGGTACATATGACATTGCTCTTGATGTATATTATGACATCCAGGATGGTATCTACCGTTCAAATGCTCTTATCGGCACAGCTAATGACTCAGCTTTACTTAATCTTGTATCTACAACACAGTCTTATGGTACATCTGCACAGACAGATGCATATGACAATGCTCAGGCTGTTTTAGCAGCTAACCCGAACTGCCGTATCTTCATCGCATATGAACCGGATTCAGCAATGGGTATTGCAGCTGCTCTTGCAGACTATGCAGATCAGAATGGTCTTGATCTGGCAGACTTCTGTGTAATGCCTTGCTACTCAGCAGATGATACTTTCCTTCAGATGTGGGAAGAAGCTAAGGCTGATCCTTCAGCAAATGCTATCAAGGGCTTCGCTACATTCGGCGGCGTTGCAACAGAAGAACAGAATGAAGAATTCAAGGCAGCAAATGCAACAGCAACAGGCATGGGATTCTCAGCAACAGGCGGCAAGCTTGCAGAAATACTTCTTGGTGCAACAGATTCTGAGAACTACACATGGGAATACGGTAAGCCTTACTTCGATGATATCACAGCTACCAATATTTACGGATTCGATTTCATCTGGAAACAGGGCGATGAAAACATCGGCGAGAAGTATGAAGTAAACGAAGCAATGTATTGATGATCAATACCGAATCAGAAATAATTCAACAGTATTGTGATCTGGCATAAATAAAAGAGCAGGTGCAGACCGGTAATTCAGTCTGCACCTGCTTTTTGCATTGAAAATAAATCAGCAGATATGGAACCCTTCATCATGTTTTTTCTATATATTGGGATGGTTTCTTGCCGGTATATTTATTGAATACCTTTGCAAAATAAGAAGGATCCTCATATCCGACACAGTATGCAATATCCCTGAGAAGCATGTCCGGTTTTTCGGAAAGCATTTCGATGGCTGCTTCCATACGCTTCTGCATAAGATAAGTATTAAATGTAGTATCACCGAATTTTCGGAAGAGCCTGCTGAGATATGTAGGTGAAATATCAAGCTCATCGCACACGCTCTGAACACTCAGCTGCTTGGCATAATTCTCATTTATGTACTTCAGAGCATAATTATACAGCTCCTTGGTGGTCATCTTATGATTACGGATGCTGTCTTTATTCTCATAGATCGCAGTATAGATTTCATTCATCAGCTCGTTGTATGACGAAGAAGTGATAAACAGTTCTGCGGCGAAGGATTTGATGGAATCATAATTGCTCTTTATATACGGTGTTGATCCTGCCAGATGGATAATAATATGTTCAACCAGCAGATATACGTTTATCTGAGGTACGGATTTTTTGTCAAGAGAATCTGCAAGATTCATTAATATGTTTTTTACCATGTCGTTCTTGCCTGTAGAACTGTAAAACTGCAGCTGATTGGAATCAAAAGTGCTGAGCTCAACTTCTGACTTTTTGTTGCTTACCATGGAAGCGGATGCAGTGGATAATATCTGGTGCTTACCCAGAACAGAGGAATGATGAAGCAGCGGAAAAGCCTGGTTGAGGAAAGAATTAAGTTCTGTTATGGGAAGAGGCTCTGAACGGTATATGACAGTCCATGTTGAGAAGCCATAGCGCTGTGACATATACATACTGATATCTGAAAGAAAGTTTTCCAGACCATTATCAGGTGATATCATTATATGTTCATTTTCATCCCGACCATGAAGCAGAAACATTCCCGGGGGAGTGTTAAGAACCAGTGAAGTGCCTCGTAATTTCTGACTTCTTCTGTGATCCACGCCGCCCCATCTCATCAGGGCAAAACGGTAGGTGTCTTTATTCCATTGTCTGAGTGCATTGATATCATAGGGCAGATTACATGCCAGTGCAGGTAAAATAGCAGAAGACATTGCTTCATTGTCTTCATCCATGGCTGTCTTTAGTTTATCCATAACCTGCCTGAAACGGGTGATGCCTACCGGTTTGAGTATATAATCGTCAACAGAAGCCTGAATTGCCCCCTGGGCATATTCGAATTCCGCATAACCGCTGATAATAATGATATGTATATCAGGCTGGATGCTCCGTGCTTTCATGGCGAGTTCAACACCGTTCATCTTCTGCATGGTGATATCGGTGATCAGGACATCATAAGTATGCTGCTGAAGCAGTTCGTAAGCGGCTTCACCGCTGGAACACATCTGGCTGATGGTAAAATCCGGAGCATATTTCTCTGTGAGACTTTGAATGAACCTGAGAGCAGGCATTTCATCATCAACGAGTAGTACACTATATGACATTGGATATTATTCCCTTCTAAAAATTATATTTAAAATATAATATCACAAAGTATGCAGCAATAGAACAAAGTGCAGAATTTTGCGGGCAAAAGTACAGCATTTTCCGTTAACGGGAAACATGCTTGTGATTTATACTGAAACAGTACAGAATTTTCTTAAGTATATATTTATATGGCTGATATAATTAGCGTGAACAATTGGAAATTACCCATATTGCATGGGAGAAAAGAGGGTAAACATATGCGAAATATTAAAATGAAGTTATTTGCTGGTGTTATGGCCGTGTCAGTACTGTCATGCGGTATGATGGTGCAGGCGGCAGAAACTGAGGGCGCAAGGCCTAATATTATCTGTCATAAAATGGATTCCATCAGTATTGACGGAGACCTTTCAGACTGGAACCTTGATTCGCCTGCAGTTGTTAAGGATCCGACTCAGGTTATCCGTGATGTCGTTTTCTGGCAGGGTGAAAATGACTGCAGCATGACAGTATATGCAGGATATGATGCAGAAAACCTTTATCTGGCATTTGATGTTACTGAAGATACGATTTACGGAGCTATAGAAATGCTTCCGATAGACGGTGAAGACAACCTTAAGGTATATGTTTCTACTGATCCTACAGCAGATCCGGAACGTCAGGCATACGGCACCAACGATTTCCTTGTTTATCTTATAATGGATGAAGGTTACTGGGATACAGCTATTGATCGTTCAATGATTGAAAAGGAAGCACGTCAGAGATTTGTAAGCAAGGGTACTGACGGCGGAGAAAATGTTATTGATGGCTATCAGGTAGGTACTGTTCCCACAACCACAGGATTCATTTTTGAATGTGCTATTCCTTGGGCCACATTCTCCAATAAGAATATCCCTGTGTATGAGCCACAGTCAGGAGATACTCTTTCTGTAGACTTTGCAATTACTGATATCAGCTATCCGTGCCCGGGAACAGAATATATCCCTCAGATGGCATGGGCCGGCACACTGGATATTAACACAAATCCAAGCCAGTGGGGCAGCATGACATTAGAATAATCTCAAACTTTGAGCAGTGAATATTCATATTTTTCATTAAACTTCCGCAGAAGCTGGCTGTCATGACATGGCAGCCGGCTTCTTTTTACTATTTTTGGAGAATGGTTATGAAAACACTTAAATGGCTGATATGTGTTGGTATTTTAGCAGCTGCTGCGGCAGGCTGTGTTTATGCAGATGAGTACAGAGTTTCACCGGGAAGTCTGACACGGACCGTTACTGATGCAAAAGACGGTGATGTGATCATATTGTCAGAGGGTGTGTATGATGAAACGAATGAATCTTTTCCTATTGTACTTACTTCTTCTGTGACATTATGTGCAGCAGAAGGCGAGTCTCCGGTAATCGATGCCCCTGCTTTTGTTCCGGCTGTACGTATTGAGGCTGATGGAGTTACTATCACGGATCTGGATATAAGATTTCGGAGAACCGGTCTGTATGCCCTGGGTGATGATATGACTGTTGAAAACTGCAGGATTTCCCTTGCAGACCCGGCATGGCGTACTTCTTCCTGCGGTGTATGGACGGGAGGAATCTATCGGGCTGCATTTCGCAGCTGTGATTTTACAGAATGCGGGATTGCACTTGCAGGACCGCCTGTTTCCGAAAGCAGTAAAAATATACCTGTGCTGACAGGACTTTTTGAGGTTGGGGAAGATGCAGGATATTTCACCTCTCATGAGATTACAGACTGTACTGTGAACGGAAAAACGCTTTTTTATGCTGTGAATCAGGAATCGGTAACTGCTCCTTCCGATGCCGGATTGATTCTCATTGCAAACTGCAGTAATGTTGTGATAGAGGATACAGACGTTTCCTATTCAAGCATGGGCATGGAGATTGCGTACTGCGACCATGTCAGTGTTGAGAGATGCAAAGCAGATTGCTGCGGAGTATTCGGCATATATCTTGCCAAAAATAGCAGCGGAGAACTTGTGGAGTGTTCTTCGGAAGGTACCAATCATGGCCTTGATATCAGGGCCTCAAGTGATATATCACTTATAGGATGCAGAGCAGATAAGTGCGATCAGGGATTATTTTTTTCAAAAGTTGAAAGAGGACTGATGATTGACTGTAAAGTTTCATCAACCGGACAGGGATATTTCATGGCAGGAGGCAGTCAATGTCAGATCAGAAACTGTGAAGCCATAGAATGTGAAAACGGATTCAATATCCAGAAGGAGAATGACGTTCTGATAACAGGATGCTTTTTGAAAGAAAATACCATATGCGCCGCACGACTGGATGGTTCTGATGTTATCTTTTCAGGGAACACCATGGAAGATAACTGGGTAAGCATTATGGCTTACGGCAATGTGAACTTCAATATTACAGATAATGTGATTAAAAACAGTGGTTCCTGCGGCTTGTATCTGCGTGACATAGCATTCAGCAGAATATCAGGAAATACCATTGACGGAAGTGCAAATAATTCTGTTGAAGCCTGTGGGGAAATGTCCGGTACATTGCTGGCGGATAATGTCATAGATAAAGAAATTGTTCTGAATGATGGCGCCGTATTCAGGATAATACAGTAGTCAGAATACAATAAAAAACACCCGGTATAAATCATTATTTTATACCGGGTGTTTCCATGTTTCAGCTGTCTCTGTCGTTGATTTTTGTTTTTAACCGGACTACTGCACCGTTATCGTTCTGAATTTCCATTGAAAGAGCTCCCTTGCTGTATACTGACAGTCTCCAGCATGTGTTAAGGAGGCCTATATGGCCATTGGCAGCCGGAGCCTCATAGGTAGTCTGTATTTTTCGGATCGCTTCCTGGATTTCGTTAAGCTTTTCAGGTGCAAAGCCGGAACCGTTGTCTCTGATTTCCAGAATGGCTTCTCTTGCATTTATATAACCATTTATGCTGATCCTGCGGATATCGATTTCTCCATCAAATCCGTGCACAATGGAATTTTCCACAAGGGGCTGAAGGGAAAGCCTCGGAACCATTATGGCATTCATGTTTTCAGGAACATTAATTGTGAATTCCAGACCGTCTTCGTATCGTGCTTTAAGGAGAGTAAGATAGTATCCCACATTAGCCAGATCATCGCTGAGGGTTACATAATCTGTCCGGGTATCGTTGGCATAACGCAGCATCTGAGCAAACTGGTCGCTCATTTCCACAATATCTTCATTGCCTGCATCCATTGCTTTTGAAGAGATAATATTCAGCATATTATATACGAAGTGAGGATTTATCTGAGCCTGCAGGGCTTTGAGACGGGCATTTAATGTACCTTCCCTCAGTTCCATTTCCCGCTGGGCAGAAGCATGAACACGGTGCATAAGCATATTGAATGTATCTTCAAGCTCGTATATTTCCCTGTCGCTTTTTAAAGCAACATGGGTATCCATTTCAGGGGAGGGCTTTTTCTCAAGAACCTTTTCAATGGGAAGCCCCCGGAGCTTATCGATCAGTTTTCTGATCGATCTTGTAAGCCCCATGGATACTATGACAACCATTACCAGGGCGACTGCGGCAACTACTGCAGAATATCTAAGATAAAGGAAGGTAAGGTCACTTGCAGCCTTAAGAGAATATGCAGCATCCTGGGCAATATATATGTCCAGTCCCAGCAGCTGACTCTGAGTATGATAAACCTGTCTTTTCAATCCGGATGGGTCCGTATAGTCAGTAAGTTCGTTCATGGAAATTTCTGAATATTCGGCAGGATCATCAGAAGATCTGTAGAAATAACTACCGTCCTTAAACTTTACAGTTACGGAAACAGCAGGATTGTCTGTCATGAAAATATCACTCAGTTCATTGATTGAGGATGATACTTCGATATATCCTATCTGTTTTCCGTGAAGGGAAACACTTTTGCAGATACTGAAGACATTTGTTTTTCTGGCAATCGTAAAATAATCATTATGAGGACCTATGATATGCCTTCTGTAGGGTGTGCTGTCGACTTCATTCAGGTGGGAAATAGAATTGATGATATCAATAGCCTCCTCAGAGAAACTTATGACAGAGTCGTTTCTGTCGATATGGTTGGAAAGGTAGAAACCGTTCCGGGCAAATACACTTACCCGATAAAAATTATCGATAACAGGAGAATGATACAGAGTCTGGGTCATGCTGTTCTGGGCTGACAGGGTGGCTGAAATATCTTCATCACCGTTATTGGCTATGTGATAAAAATTCTCCATAAACTCATTATTGCTGGTAAGGGTTTCGATTGCAAGATCCATGGATGATACATACTGGTCTATATTACGGACCATATTCTGGGCCATGTTCTTATAGCGGTCGGCTGTAAATGCGTCAGCACCTGCCAGATTGGTGGTTGTCAGATAATATGCATTTATTCCCACTATGATACAGATCATTATAAAAAAAATAAGTATCATCTTCCTGCTTATCTTCATTTAAATCTCCATTTCAGCCTGCAATTCGGAAGGCAGTATATAACATCGTTTATCCACACATCAGAAATATACGGATAATTCTGAACATCAGATGGGATAATTATATCACGGAAGGCACGATATGAAACCATACTGCCGTATTTTTGCATCTGCCGTGCAGATTATTACCATCCCCGGACATTTGTCTGTAATTTTCCATACTTCTGTGTGAAATCTTAAGGCATTAAAAAAACACACCATTTGTATAATCCATCTGAAAGGAAGGTTCTATGCATGTCGGGGGGCGAAGAACGTATCATAAATCGGTCGGGACGCAGGAAAAAAATATCATTTTTCCTGATCAGAACTGTGTGTTTCTGTGTCATTTCCTCTCTTATATATCTGTATGCCTGTTATGTGTTGACCCCGAAATACGATTACGGCATGTGCAGTATGTTGAATCTATATGAACAGAAGCCGAATACCGTGGATGTGCTGGTACTTGGAACCAGTACATCATTTGCAGGTATCAATACTAATGTCCTCTGGAATGATTATGGAATAGCTGCGTATGATCTGTGCTGTGCTGAACAGGGCTTCTGGAGTTCTTACTATTATCTTGAAGAAGCTCTTAAGCTTCAGACACCGTCTCTTATCCTCCTGGATGCTAAACCTTCCACTTATTATGAAGACTATACAAGCGATACACGTACCATATTGTCGACTTCAGGTATCAGATCTCCGTTAACCCGTATTAATGCAATTAATGCATGCGTAGGCAGTGACCGGGCAAGGAATTTCATATTATGGATGCCTGAGGTACATGGCAATTACCGGTCTGTGACCTGGCAGGATTTTGTATTTCCCGCTGATAATGAGGGAAGAGGAAACGACTGGAAGGGCTTTATAGAATACGAAGAAACGGAGCAGCATCAGAGGCCTTCTCTGGTATGGGTTTCAACTAAAAAGCCTATGCATGCAAAAGAAGAGGAATATGTCAGAAAGATTTTTGAACTGGCTTCAGAGTATGACATTCCGGTACAGGTGGTAAGTTTACCGAATCCGGATTACGGGTATGACCATATGTATGTCAACTCTCTGGCTGAGATTGCAAAGGAGTATGGGGCTTCATTTGCCAATTATAACAATCCCGACCTCAGGTTTGGACTCAGATATTCATCAGATTTTTCTGACTGGCAGCATCTTAATGTAAAGGGCAGTGTTACCTTTTCAAAAAAACTGGGGCAGGATCTGACGGAACAATATGATATTCCTGACAGAAGGGGACAGGAAGGGTATGAGTCATATGATACCTGTGCAGAAAAGTGGTTTGCCGCATACCCTGAATATGCGGATTCAGAAGTGTAACTGATCAGACGGAGCTACCGTACTGTTAAAGTTAGAAATCCTCGCAGCATTATGCATATTCCGTGCAGTGCGGAATGCAGCGAGTAAAAGAAGTAATTATGTGCGGAAAGAAAATGAAAGGAAGGTATTAGTATGAAAAAGATACTGTCGTTACTTCTGGCATTAGGTCTTATCATAACTTCCATGGCAGTTCCTGTTATGGCAGAAGAAGGTGATTCGGCTGATGCACAGAGCGCACAGGAAGAGGCAGCAGCAGGTGAATCTGCTGATTCTCAGAGTGCTGAAGAAGAGGCAGCAGAAGGAGAAGCACCGGCATCAGCAGCTGATATCGCAAACGGCTTTAATTCAGTTGTGAATGAAGAAGAGGTGGCAAGACTTGAAGCTGACTGTGCATTTTCAGTTATTCCTGCAGAGGGAGAGCAGGTAAAGCTTTCTTATATTGAAGGCGTGACAACTATCCTTGAAGTTGACGGACTTAAGTTTAAGGACCTCAACAAGAACGGTACTCTTGACGTTTATGAAGACTGGCGTCAGGATACAGATACCCGTGTGGCTGACCTTATATCCCAGATGGATGCAAAGGAAGAAGTTGGTTTATTATTCTGTGTTAACACACAGCTGGCTGATGCTTCAAACATGATAAAAGAATTCTCTCTTACATGTCAGCTGTTCAACCTGAACGGTACACCTATCACCATTACAAATACCCTGAACAACCTTCAGGCAGATGCTGAAGCAGAACGTCTCGGTGTTCCTATGGTATTCACATCTGATCGTGAGTACAATTCATTCGGCGGTTATATCGATAAGGCTCATGATGCATTCGGTACTGCAGATGATCCGGAACTGGCATACAAGCTTGCTTCATTCTACGGCAAGGCTATGAGCGCCATCGGTATCCATGTTACATTCGAACCATATGCAAATGAAATAGGTGCTCAGTATGGTGAGAATCCTGAACTTATCGCTGAAGTAGTTCACAATGAGATCTTAGGCCTTGAAGAAAACGGACTTGCATCATGTACAAAGCACTGGATCGGACGTGGCGGCGATTCTTCTTTCGGAAAAGCACGTTCAGTAGCACAGAACTTTGACAACTGGATGGTTGGCTGGACAGCAGCTCTTTCAGGCGGTTCAGAATGGGTTATGACCAACTGCGGCGGTACAGGTATCTCTAACACTGTAGACGTTAAGTGGGATAAGGCAACCATGAGCTACCTTCGTGACACATTAGGATTTGACGGCGTAGTTGTAACTGACTGGTGGGCACTTGGCGGTGGCCCAAGTAACCCGGGCAGAATGTCAGGCATCACAGCAGAAGGCGTTGATCTCGGACAGCAGACAATCGGCTGGCTCTACAATGAAGCACTGGCAAACGGAACAGATATGTTCGGTTCCGGAGCTATGATCCATGATTACTCAGGATGGGAGCAGTCTCCTTCATCTAACTATCCGGACGCTATCATTGACGGCCTTGCATCCGGTGAAGTTGATAAGGCTAACGTAGATCAGGCTGCTACACGTATCTTAAGATTCAAGTTCAACAAGGGCTTATTCGAGGATCCGTACCGTGATGTTCAGAACGCACTTGCAGTTTGTGCAAGTGAAGAATGGGCAGCAAACCCGACACCTATTACTAATGATGAAGAACTCCGTGCAGCACGTAACCCTGAAGAAGTTGCTCTTACAGAACAGCTTCAGGCAGAATCAGCAGTTCTTATCAAGAATGACAACAACCTTCTCCCACTTGCTCAGGGCATCAAGGTTTATGTAGAAGCAAGCGACAGCTCAGCACAGGAAGGCTATATCAGATATATCAGCAATTACGCAGAAGTAGTTGACGATATGGAAGCAGCTGATGTATGCATCGGTGACTTCGGTACAATTAATGATGCATGCGAACTGTTCATCGATGATGCTACAGATTACGGCAAGCCGATCGTTCTTACACTTAACAGAACAAAACCGACCCAGTATGCTATTGAAAGCGCTGACGCACTTATGTACCTTCCATACAGCCAGGCAGCTGACCACGGCTCAACAGAAGGCGGATTCATAGTTGGTACTGCTGCATGGATTTATGCAGATCTTCTGTTCGGCACAGTACAGCCGGGCGGCATTATGACTAAGGAACTTGCAAGAAATACTTATGAAGACAGCATCCAGTGGAAGGATCTTGCAGGCGACCAGGGTGCATCTGCATATGTACGTCTCATGGTTCAGGCAGTTATGGAAGATGATCCTAACCATGCATCTCCGAACAACTGGGGCGATCCTCTTATCCAGGCTTACTACGGAATGTCATACGGTGCTGACCCAGACTTCGTATACAGCTGTCTTATTGTTCCTCAGTCTGTAACAGAAGAAGAAGTTGAAAGCGGTTCTTCTACAACAACTCAGGTAACAGTAACCAACACTGCAAAAGCAGGCGAACCTTTCACAGTATATGCACTTCTCAGAAATAACGGCGCAGACGGTATCACAACTGTTCAGGTTAAGGACGGAGAAGAAGTTATTGCTGAAAAGATCATGACAGTTACAGAAAACAGCTGGAGAGTAGTTCAGATGGACATCACTCTTGAAGCAGGTGAGCATACAATCACATTAGGTGATCAGACAACAACTATCATGGTTGCTGAATAATTACAACAACTGAATAAAGTAAAAAGTGAACATAGGGTGAAGAGAATATCTTCACCCTTTTTCAAAAATCAGACAGAGAATTGTTTACCGGTAATTATAAGCTGTCTACGGTTTTATACAGCTTTTAATAGCTAGATGGAAAGGAATGTAAAAATGAAGAAATTACCATTACTTCTTTCTGCAGCCCTGTTATTATCATCTGTTCCTTTCACAGCCTTTGCACAGGAGGCTGACCAGTATGCGGACAGGATGAAGGATGTTGTCATAACAGAAGCAGAAGGAAACCAGGCTGAATTGGGAACTACAGTTAAGAATATAATCGAAGTGGATGGACTGAAGTTCAAGGATCTTAACAGCAACGGAAATCTTGACGTATATGAGGACTGGCGTGCTGATATTGAGGACCGTTTAACAGATCTTATCAGCCAGATGACTCTTGAAGAAAAATGTACCATGTTCTTCCACATCTGTACCTGCGGTAACCCCAGCGGAGTTGATTTTTCAGATCCAATGAACCTGTGGGCTGAAGAAATATTCGCTGAGGCAGTTCAGGGAGGAACAACAGGAAAATCAATGTGGTACTATATTGATCAGCTTGGTATCACACATTTCCTTGATAACAGCAACGGAACTCCGCAGCAGCAGATAGTTTACCATAATGCTATTCAGCAGATGGGTGAAGATACACGACTTGGTATTCCGATCACTCTTTCTTCTGACCGTCAGTATAATGCATGGGGCGGTATGATAGATACACCTCATGATGCACTGGCTACATGCGATGATACAGAACTTGCATCTGTACTTTGGGAGAAGTATTCAAAAGAAACCCGTGCAGTAGGTTATCATGTCCTTCTTCACCCTTACGGAATGGAACTGGGCAGCTGGAACGGTGAAGATCCGGAACGTGCAGGTGAGGCATCTAAGGTTGAGATAGAAGCTATCCAGGCAGAAGGCGGAGCATATGCATGTGCCAAGCATTTCATAGCCCGTGGCGGTGATGCATCCTTCTCTACGGCTACTGAAAACAGTGAGACAATGACAGTTGATAACTGGATGACTGCCTGGGCCAAGGCTTTAGAAGGCAATCCGAAGTGGATCATGACCAACGGCTACTCTACAGGTCTTTGGGGCCAGTCACACGTTGACTTTGATGCGATTACGATGAGCTATCTTCGTGATACACTGGGATTTGAAGGTGTTGTTCTTTCCGACTGGGGAGCTCAGGGATCTGACAACGCAGGCGGAATCGGTGTTGACGGAACAAACCTTGATGAGCTGACTATTCCGGAACGTTATGCATACACTATAAATCTCGGACTTGATCAGATAGGAAGTCCTGACACAGGATATAATGTTGAGAATCCGGGATATACCAGTGATATCGGAGCAGTGATCGAAGCTGTAAATCAGGGACTTATCACAGAAGAACGTGTAAATGAAACATGCCGTCGGGTTCTCAGAACAAAGTTTGAACTGGGATTATTCGAAAATCCTTATTCTGATGCAGAATATGCACTTTCCCTTTCAGCAAGCGATGAATATATAGCACAGCAGTGGGATATAGTTGATCTTGACACGCTTCAGGCTGCCCGTAATCCTGAAACTGTAGAAACAGAACGTCAGGTTGAAGCAAAGTCAGCTATCCTTATCAAGAATGATAATAACATTCTGCCTCTCAGTGCTGATCTGAAGGTTTACTTTGATTCTACAGCAGCCGCTGATACAAAGTCCGCAATTATAAGTGCTCTTTCAGGATATGCTCAGGTAACAGAAACCATGGAAGAAGCAGATGTTGTAATAGCAGACTGCACAAGTTACAACGATGCAGCTGAGATGATGGTGGAAGATGCAAAGGATCTCGGCAAGAAGGTAATAATAGTATCTAACTGTGTTGATCCGACCTTGTGGGCTGTTGAAAACGGAGATGCTGTTCTGTTCATGACATTCAGCCGTACAGCTGACCATGGAACAGGCGCAGGTGGATTCATTACTACTACAGAACCATGCGTATACGCTGAACTTCTCTATGGTGTAAGAGTACCTGAAGGACTTGTTGTTAAGGAAATCGCAAGAAACAGCGAAGATCAGGGTACAGAATGGCAGAACCTTGCAGGAGATATAGGTGCTGATTCATATGTACGTATGCTCCTTCTTGCAATCATGAAGACCAGTGAAAACAACACGACTCCTAACAACTATGGAGATCCTCTTATCTGCTATGAATATGGTATGCGCTACGGTGAGCAGGGGGATTTTGTATATGACACCCTTGTTCTGCCAAGAGCATCCGAAGAAGTAACAACAGAAAGTGACGGAAGCACATCTACCAGTGTGCAGACTGTTGTAAAAGCCCAGGCAGGCGTTCCTTTTGATATTTACGTATTATTATGGAATAACGGTTCTTCTGACATAACCACAGTTCAGGTTATGGATGGAGAAAATGTTATTGCAGAAAAGGTTATGGCTGTAAATGGCGGCAGCTGGAGAGTAGTACGGATGTCTGTGACGATCGATACTCCGGGTGAACATACTATATCTGTAGGCGATCAGGTAAAGACTATTACCATCGCTGAGTAATTCTGATTTCAGGCTGCATAGGTTGAATTTATGCAGCTGTCTGAAAGGCCTGCATTTTGTCTATGCAGGCCTTTTTGTTTGTGTTTTTTCTATTTCCAGTGTCGGATATTCGTATAAAAAAAGAAATTGTACTATTTTTTCTGAACTTTGTACTTGATGTTTTTTTACATGTTGTTTCATATTGATTTAATATTACATTGAATCATTTTATCGGATGCACGCGGTAAAAGATGAAGTTTATCATTAATAACAGTAACTATATGTTTTTACTGAATGGAGGGAATCTACTATGAAGCATTTTAAAAGCATTAAAAAGACTGCAGCTGCTGCAGCAGGTTTAGGACTTATTGCATGTTTGGCAGTTCCGGCGATGGCTTATTCAGGCAATCAGCTGGAGGCACCCAAAGCAAATGGCGTAACAATTGACGGAGACTTAAGCGAGTGGGATACATCCAAGGCTCTTGTAATCAACTCAGAGGGTCAGATCATTGACCAGATTGAACACTGGGATGGTGAAGAAGACTGTTCTGCAAAGATGTATGTAATGTGGGATGAGGACAATCTCTACCTTGCACTGGATATAACAGATGATACTCCTTTCATCTACCGTGAAGGATTTCCGTTAGATGAACTTGATGCTTTTATATTCTTCCTCAGTACAAATCCTGACGCTGATCCGGATCGTGAAGCTTATGAAGCCACTGACTGGAGAGTCGTTACAAGCGTAGAAGATTATTACGGTGACTGGTTTACCTATGTTGACCGTGAAATGATAGAGGATAATAAAGGCTTTGAGACTGTCGGTGAATACGGTGATGAGCAGGTATTCGAAGATTTTGAAGCTGCATTCAGCAAAACAGATACAGGTGCTGTCTATGAAGTACGCCTGGGATGGAGCAACCTGGCAAATGATGATATTGCTCAGCTTGTACCTGCAGCTGGTATGAACCTTGGATTTGACTTCAGCGTGCTTGACGTAGATCTTCCGTGTCCGGGTATCCACAGCCTCAGAATGCAGTCATCTGCAAATATTGAAGGACGTGACCGTACCCCTGCTTTGTATGATGTAGATAACAATCCGAGTTTATGGGGAACACTTATTCTCGGTGAATAATTATATTGTTGAAAAATAGGGTAAATATAAGGGAGGTATCAGAAAATGAGATTCAGAAAAATCTGTGCACTTGCAGGTGCGGTTCTGATGTTTACAGCTGCATTTTCATCAGCGGTATTCGCAAAAAAGAATGAAAAAGTC
>JABUTA010000129.1 GCA_021443845.1 Parasporobacterium sp. | reverse complement strand
CTCGGTAAGTGTTATAGTCTTTGCCTCATCGTAGATGTTGACTACTTTGACTTCCCACTTGATGGTCTCGCCAACCTTGAAGGCAACTTTATCCTCAGGTTCATTGCTAAGCGTCTTAGTAATAACGTTGTTTTTATCAACAACAGTGAGTGTTCCGAGATTCTCGGACACTGTGTAGTTACCTTCAGAAGCTGATCCGTTCCATGTAATGGTATAGATATTCTGGCAATTTCCAACCTCTGTCTGAGAACCAGTCGTTTTATATGATGCCGTCTCGTTGTTTTTGAAGCCGGTGACAGATATCTCGCTGTTTGTGAGCGGTGTTCCGTCATATTCCTTTAAGCCGCCTCCTGTAACTACTGTTAATGTTGCAGGAGTTATTTTAAGAGTTCCATCTACAGTTGTTACTGTATACTCACCTGTAACATCCTTGGTGCCTCTTGTTACAACATAGGATTTGACAACGTTGCTGACACCATCTTTATTTACGTTGGTAATGGTTCCTTCTAATTCTACTGTCAGCTTATCCTCGACACCGTCAACTGTTTTCAGGCCTTCTGATTTGAATCCTGCTTCTGTGCCTGTTAATGCTGTGCCATCATATTCCTTGGTCTTATCTAATGCAGTAATCTTAAGAGGGGTTCCAACGATGAAATCTTCAGTATCATCTCCCGGTGTTGTAATATCATCGTCTGTTTTAGCTATAGCCTTATTGGTCTTTATTATTCCTTCATCTGCAGCTGTAACTGTATACTGTGCCTTGAGTGTGACGCTGCCTCCACGGTAAGCAGGAGCCTCACCCTTAGTAAGTGATGGGATTACAGCTTTACCGTCAGCACCGATGGTATAACCTGTGCCGGCAACAAACTTTGCACCTTCCAGTACCTCCTCAACGATGACATCCTTCAGTGCATAGTTACCTATATTCTGGACTGTAATATCGAATTCTACTACGTCGCCTTCTTTGAACGGTGTTCCGTCTTCATGGGCATAATAACCGCCGCTTACCAGCTTGCCATTTGTAACGGTCTTCTTTACATCAAGTTTGGCAAATTTCTTTGATACTTTTACAATAATATTGGTAGGATCGCTGTTAACAGTATCCACAGCAAAGTTCCACTTTGTTCCGTCTTCCTTGTAAAATTCATAAAACTCACCGACCGGAAGATCAGGTAATACAGGTTCGGCTACATGCTGACCCTTAATATAACTTTTACCTGTCAGATCTGTACCTGCTTTATTTATTACATGGGTACCGCCAACCTTGTCATAGTAGAAATTAACAGTAACTGTATCAAATACACAGTCAAGATGCAGCTGTGGATTAGAGTCAGGAATACCCCACTCGTGAGTATATGTTGATCCATCCTGTGTAAACAATGCTGTGTATTTTGATCCGGAAGTATGATTAAGGTCTCTTCTGGCAAGACTGACCATTTCAAGTGTTACTTTACTATTGTTATTTTTTGAGTATTTATAACCATCAGAATCCACCATTCCTGTTGGTGTAAAGCCTATAACACTATCGTATAATCTGGTCCAATCAGCATCGCTTCGCAGCATTGCAGTCTGTTTGGTAGCCCAATTACTTGGATATGCAGGGTTGGCCTCGCTGAAGAACGTTGAATCAACAGTAAGTATACCTACGGGAGCATATCCGTGTCTATTCGTAACAAGATCTTCAATACCAAGTGCTTCCTTGGCTTCCTTGGAGAATTCTCCTATAAGCATGTATATATATACATTTACAGTCGGAAGATCTTTCGGTACGATATATGCTTTGTCTGTTGTCTTTTCTTTACCGCCGTATGTTGCTGTAGCTGTATTAGCAATACGCTTCTTGGCAGTCTGATCTGCCTGAGTTACTGTGTACTCAGCTTTTACTGTAACGCTGTCGCTGGCTGCGATTTCTGAAATTGTAGCTGTGCCATCCTCGTTGACAACATAATTTCCTTCTGTGTCTTCTACGATTTTTGCGCCTTCCAGGTTATCCTTTACAGTAATATTTTCGATAGATGTTGTTGTATTGTCATTACGAACGTATATGTCGAACTTAACTGTTTCGCCTGCTTCCCAGTCAATTGTCTTTTCATTATCAGCACTGAGTACTTTGCTGACGTCAAAGTCTTTTTCCGGATCAGGAAGATTTATTTTTGCGGTTGCTGTCTTCTGAGCTGAAGATCCGCCTTCCTGATATGTAACAGTTGCTGTTTTTTCAATTGTCTTGCTGGAATTAGTAATGTCCTGTTCTGTAAGAGTATACTCTGCACGTACGGTCACTGACTTTCCGGGAGCAATACTTGCGATAGTAGCCACATTACCACTGACAGTATATAAGCCGGTTTCTGTAGGATCGTCCTTGATAACTACATTCTGGCCGAGTGTTCCTTCACTTACAGTAATGTCGTTAAGGTCACTGTCGCTGTCATTGAAAACTGTAATATTGTATCTTAATGTAGATCCTGCTTTAAGGTCGGACTCCTTGACTGTACCTACTATCTCTTTGAAAACAGAAAATTTGTCACCAATTGCCGGAGTTACTTCTACAGTAAATGCCTCTTTGTTGTTGCCATATTGGTGTGTAACAACTACTGAGCCTACACTTACACCTTTAATCGTAACTTCACTCGAACTGCTTCCGCCTGTAATGGTGGCTATAGAAGTATCAGCTACTGACCATGAGTGACTGTTGCCACTTACCTGTGTTTTGATTTTTATTGTGTCGCCTTTGACAACCTGATAACTTGGAGCTGCACTAACGGTTATTGTGTATGTATCCTTACTACCATTACCATACTCATGAGTAATCTTAGCCGTGCCTGTCTTGACACCCTTCACTGTTACAGTCTGATTCTTGGTATTAGTCAAAGTAACAATATCTGTACCCTCTTCAACTTTCCAAGTATGATTGTTACCACCCTGTTGTCCTGATGAATTACCAGATGACTGTGGTTTGTTTCCTGTTATCTCCTTTTCATCCCCAACATGTAACGATTCGCTGTAGTTGACTGCCAGCTCTGCTGACTCCTCTGCTTCGGTCTCACTTATTACAGCATACACTGAAAAGCTGTCTGCGAAGAAGTCTGCTCTGTTTATTAAAGCTGTGCCGTTGAAGATCTGCTCTGCCATTCCATTTTTCATAAAATGTAAAATCTTGAAGTTCTGTCCTTCAAGTGCATGATATGTCATGGTAATCTCAACAGGAGCAACCGGCTGTACCTCTGCACCATCCTTCACGAAGGTAATGTCCAGTGCTATGAGATCTGTGGGGTCATAACCTTCTGTCACGAACCGGTAAACTTCATTTAAATCTATTTCTGAAACTTTTTTGTGTTTAACGATAAGTTCAGAATCAGAAAGACCGGCAGCCTTAAGATTCCGGGCAGTAACTTTACCATATTCAAGACCGTCTACATAATATGTAGCTTCTTTTACATCTGATACATTTTCATCTTCAGATGCTTCGGTGGTCTGGTTCTCAGACTCTTCTTCAGAGGGTGCTGATGTTTCCTGATCTGTATTCTGTTCATCAGTTTCAGAATCAGATGCACCTTCGGTTTCTGCATCTGCAGTTTCCGTGGTCTCGTTATCCTCTGCCGGAATATAACTTTCTTCAGAAGTTTCTTCAGGAATTACTGTTTCTTCAGGTACTGTTATGATTTCCTCAGTAACACCTGATTCCTCAGTATTTTCAAGATAATCTTCTGCAACTGAAGATGTCTCAGTATCAGAAAATACCTGATCCTGATAATTGGAATCTTCATATATATAAGATTCCTCAAAATCAGAAACAGTACTTACTGTTTCATCAGCTGCTGCAAACATCTCTGTTGAAGACTCGTATGATTCGTCACTTGCGCTGACAGTAAGTATGTTTGTCTGCTGTACAAGCATACTTGCAGCCATGAGAATAACGAAAAATTTCTTAAGTCTTTTCTTAATCATGATGCAATCCTCCTATATACCAAATATTGATCTTTATGAATACTGCCCGGTAGTCGCCTTTCTTTACTGTACACGTACAATATTCACGCTAAAATTAACTATTTTAAAAGAATATCTCCGAGTAAATCAGTATCTGGATGTTACACAATCCACCCGACTATCATTCTATACCGCGTGATTATAATCAAAGCTGATATAAAAATCAACAATTTTTCCTCAAAAATACGCAATTTTTCCTCTTTGGAGTTTTTTTAGTATTTTTGTGGTATTTTACGCAAATTTTTATGACTTTTTTATGCCATATCATCCAAATAAATTCATTCAGATCTTACAACCGGGCCTGGGATCTATAAATTCACGTCCTGAACATAGCCTGTGAGCCGCTTTTTCTAAATTTCCAATATGCTTTTTCATTCCAAATATACGCTCGAATTATGTTTAATTTGTAATCAAAACATGTTGTTTAAGTGAAGCACCAGGAATCTGATTATCAGACCGAGAATTAAATGCAAAAAAAGCAGCCAATACGGCCGCTTTCAAAAAATCGTATTTAAAAATTTACACCGATTAGTCAACTTTCAAAATTTTAAATTTTCGAAAGTTGCAGAATCCGTGTTGTTATATGTATTTAATTTTCGAAATTATGTAATATATTTGTAACATTCACCTTATAATTTACAAATTTATACCCATCACCTTCACCTTTTGGAATACTCGCATCCGCAGTAATCCTGCCTGTACAGACCATACTCAGCAGATAACTCCACAGACTTTTTGTATCCTTCCCTCTTCTTGAAATCAGAAGGAAGCCATCTGGTTTTGCTGCAGAAAGCTTCTGCCATCATTCCCACCTCATTAATGATCCGGGCATTTTTGTGAGGGCTCACTGTCAGTGTGGTACAGAAGTAATCGAATCCGCCTTCTTCAGCCAGTTCGGCTGTCTTTCTGATGCGCTGTTCAAAACATACCCTGCACCTGCCACCCCCCTCCGTCTCTGATTCCAGACCTTTTACACATTTCAGATATGATTCATGATCATACCCAATCTCCTTCAGAGGAATACCAAGTTCATGAAGTAGTCTCTTCTGTTCCTCATATCTGTGAATGTATTCTTCCTCAGGATATATGCTGGGATTGTAATATAGTACAGTCACATCAAAATACTTCATCAGATAAGTTACCACATAACTGCTGCAGGGTCCGCAGCAACTGTGTAATAACAGTGTTGGGACCCTGTGAGAATCTGTGATATCTTTAATTATTCTGTCCAGCTCCAGCTGGTAGTTCTTTTTATTTTCCATTCAACTGATTATACCTCTGCAGTTTAATGTGTTACCTTATCAGTTGCAGCTCCACTGGTTGCTCTTCTTCAGTTCCAGTTCTTCCTGATCACC
>JABUTA010000128.1 GCA_021443845.1 Parasporobacterium sp. | reverse complement strand
TCAATGTTTCATTGAATCTTTTAAGCAGTATGTCACTGCTATTCGGATCCGTTCTGAACCGCATCTTGAAGGCAGGAACAAGTGCGATAGATATGCACAGAAGTATTGCAATGTTCTGCAGAAGCATCCAGAATCTTCTTGATGTGCCGAATGTACCCTCGATCATTGCCCCGTATACTTTTATGGGATCCAGACCGGTGGCTATCTGAGTTATGACACCGCATCATACAAGAGCTATGAATACTGCAATGATCCTGATAAGCCATGCCTTATACCATACTATATCTTTACGTCTTGAAATAGTAATAAGAGGAACTTTATTCATCTGAGCCTCCTCCCAGTTTTGTCATCATTAAACCAACCTGCTGTTTGTCGGCGCCCAGTCCGTCTACGATTCCGGATACCTGGCCGTCACAGAGAATAAGTATTCTGTCACACAGTTCCAGAAGAACATCCAGGTCCTCTCCTACATAGATAACCGCTACGCCTTTGGCCTTCTGCTTGTTCATGAGATTGTAGATGATATATGAAGAGTTTATATCCAGACCACGGACTGCATAAGCAGTCATGAGAACTGTCGGTGCCGATGCTATCTCACGTCCTACAAGTACCTTCTGGACGTTACCTCCGGACAGCTTCCTTACGGCTGTCCTCACTGAAGGTGTATTTACTTCCAGCTCCTTTATAACCTGTTCTGCCAGTTCATAAGGAGCCTTCCTGTCGGTGAACAGGCCTCTTCCGTGACGGAAGGACCGGAGCATCATGTTATCAGCCAGGTCCATGCTTCCTACCAGACCCATGCCCAGACGGTCCTCAGGAACAAAGGACAGAGCAATACCCATATCGGTGATCTTCTTGGGATCCATACCAATGAGCTGTTTCTGGTTTCCTACATCATCAATGTATGTAATGGTACCGCTTTCAACCTTCTGAAGACCGGCAATGGCTTCAAGGAGTTCCTTCTGTCCGTTTCCGGAAACACCTGCAATACCCAGTATTTCACCTGTCCTTGCCGTAAAGGATACATTCTTGAGCTTTACAACTCCGTCAAGGTTTCTGACGGTGAGATTCTCAACCCTGATCCTGTCGCGGGGGTTAACCGGGGCAGGTCTGTCAATGTTAAGGGTAACACTGCGGCCTACCATGGCATCAGTAAGTATCTGTGCGTCCGCATCCTTTGTAACAACATCGCAGATGTATTTGCCCTTTCTCAAAATGGCAACTCTGTCAGAGATTTCAAGAACCTCGTTAAGCTTGTGGGTGATAATTATTATGGACTTGCCGTCGGCCTTCATGTTACGAAGCACATCGAACAGTCTGTCAGTTTCCTGAGGAGTAAGAACTGCGGTAGGTTCGTCAAGGATAAGAATATCCGCGCCCCTGAACAGAACCTTAACTATCTCAACTGTCTGCTTCTGGGAAACCGACATTGTGTATATTTTCTGATGAGGATCAATATCAAAGCCGTATTTTTCACAGATCTCACTGATCTTGGCCTCTGCGGCTTTCATGTTGTATCTTCTCTTGTCTTTGATACCCAGAACAATATTCTGGGCTGCTGTCAGCACGTCTATGAGCTTGAAATGCTGATGTATCATACCTATACCCAGCTCAAAAGCAGCTCTGGGTGAACTGATGGATACTTCCTGTCCCCTTACAAAGATCTGACCTTCTTCGGGATAGTAAATGCCTGAAATGGCATTCATAAGAGTGGTCTTGCCTGAACCGTTTTCCCCCAGCAGTGCAAGTATCTCCCCTTCATGAACATCCATTGACACATCTTCGTTGGCAATAATATTCCCGAAGCGTTTGGTGATATGTTTTAACTGTAAAACCGGAATCTGATTTTCCAAAATCTTCCTCCCTTCAATTTGTCAGCAGATTGCAATTTATTGTTCCGTATGTAAATTCCCTGAAAATATAACTACGAAAAATCAGCCAGGACACAATCCCTCTGTGTCTTGGTTCATTTTTCGCATCAGACTCGTATATATAAATATCGGCTGAAGTATATTTCAGCAATATAAGACCAAAACCGGGAGACTTTCATCAGAAAGTCTCCCGGAAAACATCAGTCAATTAAGATGCTGTATCAAGAAGTGTGATACCGTCAATGCTCAGATCGAAGTACGGAGCTGAACGGTATAAAGATTCTTCAAAAGCACCGTCGATGATTGCTTCTGTATCTTTTTCATATGCAGGATCGGTATCTACGTCAGCCATGTAAGATGTAAGAGTTTCACCGCCAACTGTGAATGTTGTGGTATCAAATACCTTTACAGCACCTGAAAGGAGCATATTCTTAACATCTTCAACAGCCTGAACAGTACCTTCTGCTGCAACTGCTTCGTTGATCTCTGTTAAAACAACTGAACCTGTTTCGATAGTACCTGTGTAGTCTGCAGCAACCGGTTCACCTGCTGCTACGCAGCCCATTGCATATGTGAAGAATGGTGTCCAGTCGATTCTTGAAGATACGATGAATGTGTTAGGAGCTGCAGAAAGTGTTGAACCGTTGTATGAAACGTTAGGAACACCTGCTGCCTCACAGGCTGTAGGAGCACCCATAGAGTCAGCATGCTGGCTGATAAGTACGCAGCCGTTGTTGATAAGGAGCTGTGCGCCTTCTTTTTCCTTTGTCTCATCATACCATGAACCTGTGAAGGTAACTTCCATTGTTACGCTCGGGCATACGCTCTTTGCGCCAAGATAGAATGATGTATAGCCTGAGATAACTTCTGCGTATGTGTAAGCACCAACATAGCCCATCTTAGCCTGTTCTTCTGTAATCTGACCTGCATTGATCATTTCGTTGAGCTTCATTCCTGCTGCAACGCCTGCCAGATAACGGCCTTCATAGATAGAAGCAAAAGCATTGCTGTAGTTAGGAAGGTTTTCTGTATGTGCCTTTGTACCTGTAGCATGGCTGAACTGTACTTCAGGAACTTCTCTTGCTGCTTCGATCATGTAGTCTTCATGTCCGAAGCTGTCAGCGAATATGAAATTGCATCCTCTGTCAACCATGTTGAGAGCTTCTTCGTAGCATTCCTGTCCTTCAGGAATATTTGTTGTGATGAAATATGTTTCACCTTCAACAAGACCCATAGCCTCACATGCAGCCTTGAAGCCGTTGATGAAGTTCAGGTCATATGTTGAGTTCTCATCATGAAGTGTGATAAGACCTGCAACTACTTTGTTTCCGCCTGCTTCTTCAGCACTTACTGCAGAAACCATACCGAATACCATAACTGCTGCCATGAGCATTACGATAATTCTCCTGATAGATTTCATTTTTTCTTTCCTCCATATAGTGTTTATAAAATGAATATGATTTATCTTACCAGTCGCCGGGATAACGGACTGTGTAATTCAGATTATGGTGTATGTAATACATATCGTGGACATGACCGGAGGTTACGGGGCATCACTGCTCAACAAAAGCAAGAGAGCCGTCTTCTTTCATTTCAGCTATCATTGCCAGGGATTCTATACGGATGCCCTGACCTCTGAGGCGTTTTCCGCCGGCCTGGAATGCCTTTTCTATGGCAATGCCGCAGCCTGCAAGGTGTGCACCTGACTGATCTATGATCTTCAGGAGACCGTCCAGAGCTGCACCGTTAGCCAGAAAATCATCAATGATAAGCACAGTATCATCAGCAGTTATGAACTGCTTTTCAACCCTTGCCTCATAATCATTGCCGTGGGTGTAGGAATGAATGCCTGCCACGTAGCAGTCATCTGCCAGATTTTTGGAATGATGCTTCTTGGCAAACACAACAGGAACCCCGAACTCCGCAGCTGCCATTACTGCTATGGGGATGCCCGATGTTTCAATTGTAAGGATTTTGGTGATTTTCTCGTCCCTGAACAGTCTGTAGAATTCCCTGCCGATCTCCTTCATAAAAGGAACATCGATCTGGTGATTAAGAAATGATCCGACCTTAAGAACTCCGCCGGGGAATACTTTTCCGTCTTTTAAGATTTTCTCTTCTAACGCTCTCATTTACGTCCTCTGATTGTTCTGATGTATACCTGTGTTTAAAAGAATAGGTGTTAAATATATCAACGAAATATCATTTAGTCAATCATCATTTCCCTGATTTTCACGATTGCGGATTCAAGCTTTTCTTTTTCCTGTTCCCCGGGAGTCCACATTCCTATCGCATGGTCATTTTCATATCTGGGAATCAGGTGGATATGGAAATGAAATACGCTCTGTCCGGCTGCTGCGTTGTTATTCTGAAGTATGTTAAAGCCGTCAGCTCCGAATACTTCTGTCATTACTGCTGCCATTTTCTTTGCCAGGATGAATGCTCTGCCTGTAAGCTCTTCGCTGAGCTCAAAAATATTGGCTGCGTGCTCCTTGGGTATGATAAGAGCATGCCCGACAGTTGCCGGACCCGCATCGAATATTACGTTAAAGTCATCATCTTCGTATAATGAGTATGTGGGGATATCCCCATTTGCAAGCTTACAGAAAATGCAGTTATCGTCTTTCATTTTATACCTCTTTCCCTGTTATCCGGATATGTGTGCCGGTTATTACTTCTTTTTGTTCCTTCTGACAGGCAGAAACATAATGCTGAGCAGTATTCCGAAAACAAGCCCTCCAATATGGGCTGCTATATCAATGCCTTTTCCGCTGCGGAAGCTGGAATAAAACATGAATATCAGCATTATGCCTACGCGTCCGAACATCCGGCCAGAACCTGTTCTTTTTGTGGCAGTATACATAAGATATATTACCATGCCGATAAGTCCGTACAGTGCCCCGCTGGCTCCTGCCGATACCACAGGGTCCTGACTGATCTGATAAACGGCACAGGATACCAGTCCGGCACCTATGCCTGACAGCATGTATATTACAAGAAACTTTACGTGACCGATGGCCTTTTCATATGTAAAGCCCAGTATACCCAGATATATCATGTTGGCCGCAAGATGGGTAACCGAGAAATGCATGAACATGCTTGTAAGAAGACGCCAGACCTCAAATTTTTCAAACACATAAGGAGCAAAATCTGCTCCCCTTGAAAGCATATATCCGGCATTTGCGGGACTTCCTCCGATAACCAGGATAACAAAATAAGCGACATTGAGAACAATAATTCCCACTGTCACATAAGGAAATGTTTTTCGGTTGATCATGTCCCTGATCCTGCTGCTCATTCACTGCCTCCCATCCGGGAAACATTATACGATATACCTTCAGAAAATATATCACAAAAAATCATTTAAAAATAAGTTCTGTATCGGCGAGACTTATAATATCCTCCGGTTTTATCTCCTGCAGGGTATAAGCTTCCAGCCGTTTGCCGTTCACCCAGGTACCGTTTGTGGAATTAAGGTCTTTTATTTTTCCGTTTTTTTC
>JABUTA010000127.1:12838-15739 GCA_021443845.1 Parasporobacterium sp. | reverse complement strand
ACCGGCAGAAGTTTATCAAGGGTAAAATGAACACCGGCTTTTCAGCCGGTGCCCTTGACGTGCAAACAACTTTATGTTACTAAATTTATCAACGGCTGAACAGCACGGAGTGCTGCCCAGCCACCATCCAATAAAAAGTGTCAATTTGTCACTTACGATTTTTCGCTAATCCGAGAGATTTATATAAGTTCGGAGCAAGTAGGCCTACTTATAACTTCCCAACCAGGAGGATCTCCACCACAAGCTGATGCAGCGATCGTTTCGTTGAAGCTAAATTCAATTTTAGTAACTTCAGGTTCAACATAAGTTTTCTTTCCCATAATTTATCCCTCCTTTCTTTGAACAAATATTCATAATGCCAAAGGCAACATATGAGCATATACTATGGAAAACCAGTATTGCAGGACATTTTCACATATCTGTCAGAGCGAAGTTACCATATCTGACCTGAAAAAACAATGAAAATCTCGTTTTTCCTTATTTTTTCCGGGTTTCAAGCGCTTTTCAGATCCTTAAACGATTCCACTCATACTGTATTTCCCGGTCTGAGGATTCTCTTCATCTTCCGGACTATACGGAACGGGAGCAGTAAGAACCTCCTGATCTTCCACAATGAACCCCATCTGTCAAATCTCCTGATCCATTTCGGATCCTCACAGTCGATGGAAATCCTGCCTCTCTTTATCAGGACCGCCTTGCCGAGGATATCTGCCTTCGGGAACCAGCCGTCCGGATACAGATTACCGTCACCGAAGGTCTGTACCTTATCCCCGTCCATCCGGTACAGACGATGCAGGCAGTAATCTCCGCCTTTACATTTTCCCGGGAATAAAACGATATCTCCGATCTTAAGTTCATCCTGTTTCACAGGAACCAGCAGGATGTCATCCATATATGCCCTGATGAAAGGATACATGCTGTTTCCGGTGACGCGGAACCATATGGGGAAGCTGCTTTCATTTCCCGGGTCATGTGACACGCACTCTGCCCATTCCCTGACACTCAGGGACACCTTTTCCACAAAAACACCTCCCATCTATATCCCGAGCCCGAATGAATCCATGATCTTTCTTGCATGTTCGGCATTTTCTTTATTCAGTTCCTTCATGCCTCCGACCACGGAATCGAAATGCCCTCTCCTGGTCAGAATGACTTCAAATCCACGGTGCATCCACATGAACGGTAGGAGTACCGGGGCTTTTTCAAGTACAGGGTACATCTCCTTCATGCTCGAATAAGGCAGGAAGAACCTGTCAAGGATGAATCCTACCCTGCTCGTCCTGCCCTGACCCATATACTGCCAATGTGTTCTGTTCTTTCCATACGTGCCCCCGCTGAAGAAGAATTCCATATCAAGCTCAGAAACTTCTGCCTTTTCCTCATCTTCTCCAAAGAATGCGTGTGCCGTCGTCTTTAACTTCTCTTCAAACTTCGTAAGCCCGACCGAAGCAAGGCTCTCATTAATATACTTACGGTCGAAGATGTCCTCATAAGTCCGGTTCAGTACATATATATCCCCCATCGGTCTGATACCGAGGCCACTGTTTTCAAAATGCTTGGCCGCATGGACGATCACATGGATATACAGATCCTCCGGCTTCATATGATACAGGTTCGTGATCTCTTCATCCGGTACTGCCCTGGAAAACATATCCTGAAGGATACTGCCGTAAGGACTGTTACCGTACACCAGCTTTCTGTGCAGTTCAATATTCATACAGGGCTTCTTGTGGAATACATCATGGCATCCTCTTTTCAGGTTCTCGGTGGAATATCCGGCCTTTTCCATCAATACCGAGAGTTCTTCCGGTGTCACTCCGTCATACAGAAGGTCTATATCACACATCACTCTCAGGGCCGGTATAGGATACAGTCTTTTGATCACGCATCCCTTCAGTGGCAGGGCCTTCACTCCATGAGCGCACAGATAGGGAATCAGCTTTTCATATTCTCCCATCTGTACTTCACTGCGGGTACAATCACTCAGGAATGTATCCTGGTATTTCATCAGAGAATCTTTTATTCCGGGATCATCGATGCTGTTCAGCCCGCAGAAAGTGATCGGGACCATATTCTGCCTGACACCGAGTGCATAGACATCATCTGCGCTGACCCCTTCAGGCAGAGGTCTCACCTGTTTCCCATTCAGTACATCCCCCACAAGAGTAAGGAATGCATATTCATTCTTGTATTTCATTGTTATCTGTCTGTTTCCGAAAATAAGAAACCATCACTCTGATGCCTTTTGTAAAGGTTCCTTTTTAAGCAGGCATCAAAAAACTTCGTGTCTTTAATGCCGGATCTTACTGTGCTACTCCGGCTTCAATAAGATCAGCACAGGTCATTTCTACCCCCTGCATGGCCTTTTCCATATCAACATCATATTCTAAGGTCAATGCCCTGGCTGTTTCTTCCATGGACTTTCCTTCTGATAGCTTCTCATAGATAAAGGCTCCCGTATCATTCAGCATGACAGAACCTTTATATGTTTTAATATTTTCTCCTACCGGCATAACGAGATTCATACCGGGCATTTTCCTGAGGACAAAGCCTTCTTTTATCTTCATATCAGTATACATCCTTCCGTTATATCTAATTTTTCCTAAATCAACAAAAGCCCCTTGCCTGTCTGCCGGCACCACCGTGAATGAAAGTTATAAGTCAGTTGAATATCTGTATTTTACTTTTCCGGGGCGGGACTTTCATAGTAAAACAATACGCTAAACCTCTAATATCAGCCCTGCTGCATCAGCTGTCGGACCTGAGATCAAATAATTTCTGCCAGAATTCGCACACTTTCGCATCACACTGGTTCTTTGCCGAATACTTTCCATGTTGTGTTGGGCAGTAATGGCACCTTGTGTTATAGCCGCAGCTGTGGCATTTCTCCGGCACTTTGTA
>JABUTA010000127.1:9352-12246 GCA_021443845.1 Parasporobacterium sp. | reverse complement strand
CCTGCAGTCCAGATTGCAAAGAGGAGTCAGTTCAAAGCTTCCCATGACCGGAATATCATTGTTTTTGGCATTTCTGTAAAACAGCCTCTTATATTCTTTATGTGATATCTCCTTCATCAGGACCTCCTTATACACTTTATTCTAAAACAATTCAGAACCATTTATGAGATTGTGCCTGCCCCGGCACAGCACTGCTCATATATGGTTCTGAATGATCGGCTCGCTGACAATTCACTGTACGAATGCCAGAATAAGGATTATTACATAAATTCAGAGCATAAAGGATCAGAAGTGTATGTATATATCGGCCCTTTCGAATCTTGACCACAAGCTGATGCAGCGATTGTCTCGTTGAATTCAAATTCAACTTTCGTAACGTCAGGTTCTACGTAAGTTTTCTTATCCGTTATTTATCTCGCCTTTCTTCGAATTAAGTCTATATAATGCTAAAAGCAATATATGTACATATGTTATCTGAAAACAGTATTGCAGGTCATCCTCACACATTCCTCATCTGCAAGATTCTGCAGATGATAAAAAGGTACCTCCTGCGGCAGCAGGCTGATAAGCCTCAGCAAGTCATCCATAGCCGCTTCATCCCACATAGGCATCATCGCCTGCCGCAGAAGCACCTGCATGGCTTCCTTCGGATCCAATCTACGGATGTGATTCATCCCGGCCTGTTCTAAAGATATGCAGGCCTTGATAGGGACTGATTTCTGTCTTCTGATATTGTCTTTACCATCCCACGGCATGCCAAACCCATGCCATGCTCCATCAATGCACCGAAGTACCGGTCTGTCACCGATAACAAAGTCCGCATTCTGATATTCCATCCACAGCTTTGCCTGGGTAGACTTCCCCATACCCGATGGTCCAAGAAAGATGATCCCATTACCATCCTTTTCTATCAGGGAAGCATGCAATGGCACTCCGTCACGCATTACCATGCCTGCTTCACAGGCTGCACGTACAAGTGAAAAAGGGAAATACGGCTCTGCCCAGGTATTGATTTCCTCCAGGTAAACCCTGTTAACCGGCATATAAACAGTCAGCTCACTGTAATCCCGTGAACAGCAGACCACATATTTCCAGTCGCATTCTTCATTTTTACTGGTAATGCTCCATGAATCAGTTCCATCATGTAATGAAAGATTCCCTGCCTTACATACTTCCGGACAGTTCATTGCTTTTTCATATTCAGCATTCAGATGCTCCGGATTTCCCAAGTGGATCGTAAAAGTGTGGGTGAAGGGCATTGGATTTTGAAACTCATCGAGATATTGCATATGCTCATTTTCGCTTATTGCATCATCTGCTAACATACGGTAATCAGCAAAATAAAACGCTCGCATCCGGCACCTCACACACTTAAAACATCGTTATGTAATATAGCACCCCCCCTAAAAAGAAATCAAGCAAAACCTTGTATTGGGTGTGTCTGTATCAATTTTTGTAGAGTTCTACGTTTTTTGTCATTTTCCCAACTTCCGGACACAAAAACAGGACAGTAGGCTGTGTGAAACTACTGTCCTTTGTTCTCTTAATTTTTCCCCCTTGTTTTTTTCCTCAATCTCCGGGAATTTCTTACTTTCATTAAAACATTTTCCATTAATCTCGTTGGACAAAACAAATTATGACTGTTTCCATCAGAAATATTCCTGACTTTGTCTATTAATTGTCTTGATGAACTGATTACACCAATACCTCCACATATTTCATGACTTCGTCTTGGATTCCCATCACATCGGCATAAATAATGTCGCACTTAGGGAATCCAAAGATGAACTCCAGATCCTCGTCATCAAGGTATCTCGTATGGTGTGGTTGACATCTTTTTTCTCCTGTTCTTATGGTATATTGCGGTCTGTAGTAGGTTTTGTATTATGTTTCCACTCTCACGCATAATTCTGTGCCTGGTTTGGCGTTTTATGCACAAGCTGGTGACTCAGCGATTCTCCTGTAAATCTGTGTACTTCTGCATATTCCATGTCAAATATAGTGGCAGACTGACCGTGCGAACCCCTTCATACTCGTTTTCGGCAATGTTCTTCAAGGACAGTTTACATCCTATTTTTACTTTATATTTCTTACAGAAAACCTTGAAACTTTTGGCCTGTGTGTTATTTGCAGCTTTTACTTCCACAGGATAGATATTGCCGGCTTCTTCGAATATAAAATCTATTTCTGCTGTATTCCCAGATCTCCAGAAATATGGGATTTTACCCAGCGATATCAGTTCATTCAGTACATAATTCTCTACCAATGCCCCCTTAAAGGCTCCCATGTGCTCATCCATATTCATAAGATCATTATATCCGATCCCCAGCAGCCTGCCGAGCAGACCCACATCCGACATGTACACCTTGAAAAATGTCGCATCTGCATATGCAGAAAGAGGTGGCTCAGCATTTTGCACCAGTTCCACCTGATAGATCAGTCCTGCATTACCCAGCCACTGTAATGCACCCTCCAGTTCATGAGACCTCTTGCCCTCTTTGACATGTGAAAATACAAATTTGTTATTGTCCTTTGCCAGCTGTTTTGGAACGGAATGCCAGACCATTCTTATTTTTTCTATTTCCGATACCGGAGCATGCTTTGAAAAGTCATCCGCATAATCCGACAGTATTTCCTTTTGTATCTGTGCCACTTCGTTCAGGTCTCCGGACTTCACGAATTCATTTACAGCTTCAGGCATACCTCCAACATAATAATATTCTTTAAGCAGTCTCTTAAGCGGCTCTGCATACAGATCAGGAACAGGTCTGTGAACGGACCAGTCCGTAAATAACTCTATATATCCTTCATGGCCAAGTGCAGTCAGAAACTCCTTAAAGTTCATTGGATACATCTGCACTTCTGTTATTCTTCCTGAGCCTGTAAATTCCATA
>JABUTA010000127.1:0-5380 GCA_021443845.1 Parasporobacterium sp. | reverse complement strand
CTCCCTTTTTAGCTGCCATCTCCTGACACTACTGAAGTGATTACATTTTACATAAAAAATGGAAGATAATCTGTTTGCAAGACTATCTTCCATCTAAATAATTGTATGACTTATTTCTGTTTAGTAGTATTTAAAAAAATCAGTAACTGGAAGTTACTTTTTCAATTAAGTGAGTAGACATTCCGGGGGTGAAAATAGCCGCCCGAGCGGTCTTTTCTTGTTGCAAATTACTTCGAAGAATACTTCTTCAATACCAGGGACCTTACCAGTTCAGTCAGCGGTATCAGATACAGATAAAAGGCATAAGGAAGCGACGACAGAGCCATTTCGGAAACCTGTCTGAAAGAATATCCCTTTTTCATTGCTGCAATGCCAAACAGAACAAGCCCCAGCGTAATCGGGGCTATCATAGTGATATCCAGGATCATGCTCAGGATGAGAGACGCTATGAATATTGCAAATGCTGCTATTATATACATGGATTAAATTTTGCTCTAACTGTTATACACATAAATTTGTCTTTACAAACGCCGCATATCCTGAATTGCATTAGCGAAAAATCAATCAGCCCAATTTTCTAGTCTTAGTCCTTTAACCCTTTTAAATTCTTTTATATTATTCGTTACAACGGTAAATCCAAGAGACTTTGCATGTCCTGCAATCATCATATCAAGCGGCCCTATCGGTGTTCCTGCCTTTTCCAGATCAGCTCTTATTTTTCCATAACTCTCAGCTGCTGATGAATCAAAATCCATGATCTCAATATTCGCCAGCAACAGTGCTAATGCAACTCTATTCTTCTCGATTGCCTTACTCTTTTCCACACCATGCACCAGTTCAGCATAAGTTACAGAAGAAATGCATATTTCATCCGGCTCATGTTCCTGCAAATGCACAAAAACCTGCTCGGGCTTATGTTTTATAGCGTAGATACAAATATTAGTATCCAACATATATCTCATAGCTCTTCACGCTCCTGTTTCACAGTTCCATCTCGTTCTTCTGACATGAAATCATCAGAAAACATGTCAATTGCCTGCATAAACGAATCCCATTTATTTGTTTTTGGCACGAGCAGAACAATATCTCCTATTCTGTTTACTGCCACTTCTTCTGTGTTAAACCTGCATTCTTTTGGAAGTCTTACAGCCTGACTTCTTCCGTTTTCAAATACTTTTGCAGTCATCATATAAATCAGCCCCTTTCATGCACAGTCAGTATATATCACGATATATACTTTAGTCAACGAGATTGGGATTATTAAAAAAGCTTGTTTGCACAAGTTGAACAAGTAAGTTTCGATGTTTAAATAGGCAAAGTCAGCTAAATAAATACTTTTCCATACATTATTATCTAACAAATCCGCCGGCATGTGTACCGACGGATTTGATTCATGTTTATAAACTGTGGTAAAACTCGTTCTGAGACTTCAGCACAATCACCACAAAACGTCTATAGGAGTTTGTATACATCGCACCTCTGGTATTGTGTTAATTGTATATTTCACCTCTGTGACCAATATTAAGCACTAAGATTAGTACTTCGGCTTCACATATTTCTGCGATGATTCGATAATCCCCTACCCTGTAACGCCATTGACCGCTTCTATTGGATGTGAGTCCCTTTCCGTGAACCCGGGGATTATCGCATCCTTCAAGGTTCTTTCTTATCCATCCAATTATCAGGGCTGCCGTAGGCTTATCCATTTTCTTTAATTGCTTCAACGCATTTTTTGTAAATGTGACCCTATACATCAGCCCATCCCCAGTTCTTTTTCAACTTCTTCAAGAGAATAGGTTGTACTATCCTTTTTGTATTCTGCCATTGCCCTCTCATATGCCGCAAGATCGTATTCATCCTCGATTTTTTCCATTACTGCCTGCCGGATAAGTTCTGATACACTTATATTGTGCATCGATGCGTACATCTTTATCAATGCAGCATCCTGTTCGTTCAGTCTCAAAGATATTGACATAAAAGCACCACCTTTCTTTGTATTACATTGTATTACACTCATTTAAAATTTTCAATATCTGCATCCCCCCTATTCTTCATTAAACCAACCACTGCATCTGCCGATTGTTCATTTGCGTCACTATTTACATCGTTATCTGCGGCATTTGTCCTATATAAAAACCGGCACCCGGATAATTCCGGGTACCGGTTATCGGGAAGCCACTTCTCCGCAATCATTTTATATTACTTTAATTGAATTCCGCCGGGCTCATATATTTATGCGGGCTTGCGCCGTATCCGTTCTGATATTTTATGGTCATATACCAGGGCTTTCCATCCCTGATCAGCTGTACGTAACATACGTCGTCTTTAAACTTATCCGTAATGTCCATTTTCTGATCCAGATAATACAGCCACACGCTTCCGTCTTCTTTATATTCAACATCCGGTGCATTAAGTTCATCCCAGAGTTCTTCCTCAGTCAATGGTCTTTCTGTGCCGTCAGGATTAATGGCCACACCACCGCCGCCCCGGTGCTTCTCTTCACCGGTGGCATCCGTATAATCTAATGAATATGTTCCTTCCTTCTGATCATAATTAAAAACTGCATCTGTCTGATCCCCGTTTATCCATACCTGTACAGTACGCTGAATGCCTCCCACATCATTGGCATATACCGTTACTCCGCCGCCAATCACCAGGCAGCAGCATGCTGCTGCAACCGCTACGCTTCTCCATGATCCGTGATTTGATTTTCTCATTTTTTCCACCTCCAGATTAATCTCTCCGGAAGGCTTCACTGCAGAAAACGCCTGTTTATATTTTTCTTTATTCGTCATCATCCCAACCCTCCTTCAAGGTTTCCCTGAGCAGTTTTCTTCCCCGCGACAACCGGACTTTCACATTGCTGACAGACAGGTTCATTAATTCTGCAATCTCGTTCACCGAGTAGTCTTCATAATAGAACAGGTGAATCACGATACGGTATTTATCCGGAAGATCCATTACCGCCCGGAACACTTCCGCAAGATCCGTTGTTTCAAATTCAGCTGTTTCCATATAATTTTCCAATGACTGCCGGTTTCTCCGCCAGAAAGAATGATTGACATTCTTAGCCCTGTTGATTGCAACCCTTAAAAGCCATGCACGGATATGCTGCTCATTATCATACTGCTGATTTGATATGTGGTATTGAAGGAATGTATCCTGAACAACGTCCTCTGCATCTGCGGTGTTTTTGCAGATATTGAATGCAGCCACGTAAAGGCTGTTCCGGTACTTTTCCATCAATCCCTGAATCGGTATTCTCATGAGTTTCTCCTTTTTTTGAGGCCTTCACTGATAATACAATCGACTGGGGAAAAAGGTTACAAATTTTAAGTGATTTTTATTAGCGCGTATACTAATTAAAAAAGCTTGTTTGCACAAGTTGAACAAACAAGCTTTGATGAGATTCATGTTTCTTAAATTATGCTGAGTCTGGCACCTTTCAGTTAATATTTATAGCTGCTTGTGCGAGTTTGTAATTGCATCTTGCAAGAACCTCCAGATAATATGCCGAATCTGCGTCAGACATTTCACTGGTATCATACATCTCGGCTTTTGCCGCCATCTCCACATATTTTGCTGTGAGGCTCAGATAATCCAGCAGTACTTTTCCTGATGCTGTATTTTCGTCATAACTCGTCATGAAGGCAATATATTCGTCTATAAATCCCTCATAGCTGTCGATGAATTCCCTGGCACCGGATTTCGTCTGTTCTGCTGTGGTAAATTCTTCAGTTGTTGTTTCCACAGCTGCGGTTTCAGCAACTGTTTCCGGAGATGTAGTCTCTAAAACTGTAGTTTCCATGGCTGATTCTGTTTCTTCAGTTTTTTTCTTAAAATCTTTTATGCCGTGGATACTCATTGTATTGAAGCCTGTGTCCTTAACTACGACATAATCACCGTCATCATTATACGCCTCATAGTAAGTATCTTTATTATGGTAGTCTTTATCAAAGCCGACAGCCTTTAATGCTTCTATATATACATCATATTCGCCTTCTTCGAGGTTTCCAATATAAACAATTATTTCTTTATCACTGTCAGAACTGATATTTCCGCATGAGAGATCCGGAATCGGCAGAAGCTGTGCTATTGTTCCTGACGGCCATTTAATCTCTGACATTTCAATCGGTGCATCAAGATAAATGCTCATTGTATCACCAATATGGGATATTCTGAGCTTATATCCTTCCGGATTGAATGCCTCATATGAGCCGGATAATTCCTCTGCATCAATGTCATAGCCTGCATCCTTGCAGCTCTGGCGATATTCTGCATACATATTATCGTCGACATTATTGATTGTCGCCATGATAGACTCATCAAATACAGAAATATTTCCGTATTCGGCACCCGGTGCGGGAATAGCTGAAGCAATTCCGGTTTCAGGCCATGTAAGCGGCTCAAGCTTTTTCGGTGCGGGTTTTCCCGCAGCATAAATAAACGGTATTATCAGTACAAATCCCAGTACAGCCAATGCAATATGAAAGAATGCTTTCTTTTCCTTTATTATCTGCATTCCCAGCAGCCAGGATAGCCCCAGTATCACTACCTGTATCCCTGCAATGGCACCGGCAAGGATTTCACCTTTTCCGATGAAAAACACCGCAAAAATGAGACATAAAATCAGCACTATGATCGTAATCTTGCTGAGAGCACCTTTTTTATAAGACTTATGTTTTTCTTTTGTCTCTTCTTTTTCCTGCTGCTTTTTTGCCTCTTCCATTCTGGCATATTCCAATTCCTTATAGGTGTCCGTATGCATCTTCTCTACTTCTTTATATGTATCACTTCGTAGTTTTTCCACAGTGACTGTGTCACTTTCGAGAATGACTTCTTTAGATCCGCAATATTGGCATGTCAGCTCTTTTTTATCAGCATCCATCTCCATAACTGCATTACAGTTTTTGCATCTCAGTTTCACAGTCTTTACTTCATCCGCCGGCATTAATTTTGTGCCGCATTTCGGACAGAAGCCGGCATTATCCGGAAGTTTTTCACCGCAATTGTGACAGAACATTTTTATTCCTCCCTCTGTTTATGAAGACTATTTCCGCAGTTCTTCAATTAACTTTTTCAAAGCAATAACCGCATCGTATGACAAGTCCAAAACATCAGACTGCTCTGTACTGTTTACCCCCAGCAGATAGTCTGTGCTTACGTTTAGGTGCTCCGCTAATAAAACAAGATTCCTGATCTTTGGTTCTATCTCTCCCAACTCATATCTTGCTATTGCGGCTCTTGATATGCCTATTGAACCGGCCAGCTCTTCCTGTGTTATCCCTGCCTGTTCGCGCGCCTGCTTAATTCTTTTCCCAAGGCATGCCATAGAATTAGTTTTTGCTTTCATCCGGTTAATAATAAAAAAAACAGTTAG
>JABUTA010000126.1 GCA_021443845.1 Parasporobacterium sp. | reverse complement strand
AGGCAGCCATATACGTGGCCGGCGCTCCCAAGAGCAATTCTGCCATAGATGCTATAGACAAGGCTCTGAAAATAGTCAGGGAGACCGATATCAAGGGAGTTCCTCCCCACCTTCAGGATGCCCACTATAAAGGGGCGGAAAAGCTAGGCCACGGGCAGCAGTATAAATATGCTCATATCTATCCGGAGCATTATGTAAGACAGCAGTATCTTCCGGATGAGATAAAGGATGTTCGCATATATGAACCCGGTGTACTGGGATACGAGAAAAATATGAAGGAGAGACTGGAACGTCTCAGAAACAGAAATGAGTAATCTGCTTTACGATGCTTTAATGCTCGGACGAAACAAAAAAGTTGAAGAAGAGGAATATTTCATAGCCGGCGGCAAGCAGGCTGCTTCTTACGGAGTGAAATCCGAAAGCATCGAGATATTCAATGTTATTTCTGACGGGCAGTTCACCATAGAACTCTATCAGGATGTGCCGGGATATTTTGAAATAGAAATATTATGCAGTGACAATTTCATAATATTTGACAAGAAGGTAATAACTTCCGATGAGTTCATAGACGGCAGGTTCGAATTCAGATTCATGGTGATTTCCGACAGGCTTCATAACGGACGCAATTATTCCATGATAACATTTGCATCTGCAAGGCAGCAGATAGATGTGCCTGTCACGGTCGAGAACCGCATCAGGGTAAAAATCTCAGACAGCAACCCCAGAAGCAGGGTGCTGGAACTGGAATCTCTGTATGTTGATCTTCATATGGGAAAGCTGGAATCCAGGGAATGGGCAGTCAGAAGCCTGGAGCTTCTGTCTGATGATAATGTTACAGGGGATGATACCATATCCCTCAGCCTTATGCTTTATAAGGCACAGGCATACATGGTAATAGGCGATGATGTCCATGCCAGAAACAACATTGAATATGTAGGAACCCAGATACCGAAGCTGGAGAACAGAAATTATGAGCTGTACTGCTATTTCATATATACTGCCAGTCTTTATGAGGAGGTAAAGGGCGTTAAGAATTCAGGACTTTGCATGAATCCCTGGCGTCAGAGAGATGACCGGGAGGGAATAGTTCCCTTCAGTGCAGAAGCCTTCCATCATAACAACATCATGGATAAGACCTCCCTGCAGAAGGTCAGATGGGTATATTATCACCATCCCTGCTGGAATATTCTCTGCATGCTCCTCTATATGGATCCCTACTTCCGCACGGACAAGAGATTCACATTGAATGAAATGCGAAGGCTGTATAATGAAGTGGGAGAACGGAGCAGAGTCATGTACATGGAGGCACTTAAACTGCTGCCCATGAACGTGAAGGCTGTCATGTCCGTGCCGGATGGTTTTACCATACAGCTGTACAGCTTTGCCCTGAAATACGATTCTCTCACAAAGGCGATGGCGGACAGGTTTGCCCATATCCTTTACAAAGAGGGCAGACAGGCATTTTCCGACGAGTACAAAACAATCATAATCAGGCTTTTACGGGCCTCCTATGACAGGTATCCGGAGGAAAATATCCTTAAGGTCCTCATCAGGATACTCATAGACGGAGGCATCAGGGATAAGGACTGCCACAGATATTTTGACCGTGCCGTGAGAGACGGAGAATCAGGTTCGGACGTATTTGATTATTTCATATTTACGATGGATAAAACCTCCGGGGAACCGGTACCCCCGCCGGTGATGAAATACTTTCTGGATCATACGGAATACCTGTATGAATACCGGAAATACTTCTATTCAAATCTCATAAGAAATGATTTCTCCTATGGCGATCTTTATAAGCAGGGACTTGCTCCTGCCATGAAATTTGCGGAATACCAGATGGCTCAGGGAATAAACGATGAACTGATGTCGGTAATATATCTGAATATTCTCAAAAACGCACGGCTGACTGACAATATGCGGGGTACTCTGTATGAGATACTGTGCACAAGGCAGGTAGAGTGCTTCAACAGCAGAATGCACAGTGTACTGGTGTTCCATAAGGAGCTTCAGGTATACCAGGAAAGCATCCTGAACGACGGTAAGGCTTATGTAAGAATCTATACCCCGGATGCACTGATACTTTTCAAGGACAGAACGGGAAACATTTTCAGGAAGATTGATTATGATCTCCATCAGATGATAAACGAGAGGGAATACATAGATGTATGCCTGAAGGACGCCCCTATCAACAAATGCATGCTGATGGGTGATACACTTCCCATATTAAGGGCATATAAATCCCCCGTTGAGATACTTGAATTTTTCTCTGCAAGAAAGATAGTGGGACAGTTCAGAAGAAGCTATGAACAGGAGCTTCTTAAGAATACCATATTCTACTATGCCAAAAATTCCAGAGATGAAAAGGTTTATGATGAGATCATCAAGCTGAAGGCCTTT
Organism: Parasporobacterium sp.; assembly: GCA_021443845.1. GTDB lineage: Bacteria > Bacillota > Clostridia > Lachnospirales > Lachnospiraceae > RGIG5612. Next base: position 3,001 of record JABUTA010000126.1, on the reverse strand, counting down.
AATCTTACTCCCGATACCAGGGGAGTGATCATAGGCATAATGCTGAGGCGCGGTCTCATTGACGAGGCCTTTGATGAAGTAAGGATGTACGGCAGCTGCGATCTGTCTCCTGAACAGATGGCGGAGCTGGCTTCGGAATATATAAAGATCCACGGTACAGCAGAAAACGATGTGCTGACATATCTGTGCGAGGCAGGGTATGAAGCATCAGGCCTTAATGAATATATCTTCGAATATCTGTATATCAACTACACTGGCAGCCTGGAACTGCTGGCACAGATATACAGGGCATGCAATGTTCACCATATGCCTGCAGGCATAATCGAAGAGAGGATACTGGAGCAGGCAATTACCATCGGCAGAAATCCGGAAACGGTGTCCTTTGTTTTCAGAAGATATTATGAATCTGACGGAAACAGATATGTCATTGACAGATACATCAGATTCCGTGCAGAACATTTTCTCCATGACCTGATGACAGGGGAAACCGATCCCGAATTCACCTCGGATATGAGTTTCTTTGATTACATGGAAAGGGACCTCATACAGGGTATGAGAATGAATGACGAATGTCTGATAGCCTATCTTCTGTACAGGACTGCTGCGGAAGGCTATACGGACCGTCAGCTCCGATGCATAGAAAGCGTCCTGAAGGATCTGGTAAGCAGGGGCAAAATGCTGGAGGAGTTCAAGTATTACTCCCGGTATTTCGAGCTGCCCGCAACTCTTGTAAATAATATAATAGTATCCGCCTTTTCCGAGGAAGCTGGGGTAAAGCCCGGTATTTCCTTTGAGATTTCCGGACCTTCCGGAGTCATTAAAGGCGAAGAGGATATGGAAGAGATATTCAGGCACTGTTACGTGAAGTATTTCACATTATTCTATGGTGAGAAGGTTGTCTTCTCAATGAACGGAAAGCACAGCAATGTAATACTGTACTCGGATCTGGCAGTGATTCATGACGGTTCAAGATATGCCGGAATAGACGATATTATCAGATATTATGAACTTCACGATAAAGACAGCTTTCACAGAGCAATAGAGGATTTTTATATAAAGGACAGACTGATAGACATACTGATAAGATAACGGTGGTCGATAATATGGCAGGAAGAGGACTTATAACAGGGATAGATTATTCAGACAGATACTGTCAGGCATGTTACTATAATGCCCGGCATTACCGGCCTGAATCAGTTTCGGCAGGTACGGATATGAGAAGATATCTGATACCTTCTGTTTTGTGCTATGATACCGGGAAGGATGAATGGGTCATAGGAGACGCTGCCGTAAGGCTGTCATCCGAGGAGAATGTCAGGACCTTCTCCCGCTTCATGGAGCATATAAAGCGGTCCGACACTGCAGAAGTGAACGGCAGGGAGTATTCTTATGTACACCTGATGGCCATATTTTTCAGCAAACTGTTTGAACATATACGCATAGTAACTTCCGTCATGAACATTGACAGTGTTACGGTGACCATGAGCAATCCGGACAGGGATGCCAGGGATATATTTGAACAGATATTTGAAATGCTCAAGATCCCGTCAGAATCTGTAAAGCTGCTGAGCCCGGCGGAATGCTTCGGATATTTTATAACGAACGAGCCTGAACAGTACTGGAAGGACGGGGCGCTGCTGTTTGAATTCGGACAGCAGGGATTCTTCGTAAAACAGATGACAGTATCCGCTGCAGGAGGAAAACGTACCGTGAATATCAACGAATTTGATCTTTCCGGAGATTTTTCCGTAGGCAGTCTGGCCAGCGAGATGCTCAGGGAACAGCTGGACAGGAAACTGTTCAACCTGTACAATGACCTGATTTCCGAAAGCGGCAGCTGCAGTGTGTTCTTTACGGGGGACGGCTTCAATGACAACTGGTTCAGCACCACACTCCAGGGAATATCCGCAAATCACCGGGCCTTCAGGGGGAGCAACATATACGTCAAAGGTGCATGCCTGGCAGGACACAGAAGATATAACAGCAAACCTGATGAATTTCTGATGCTGTGCCCGGGGCGGACCAGAGTGTCCGTATCGGCCGCTGTATGGGATAAGGGAAGGCTGAAGGAAATGCTCCTGTCTCCGGCAGCAGTAAACTGGTATGATGCCGAATTCAAAGGAGACTTTATTTTAGAAGGGGAACGTAGTATAGTATTTGTCGTTGCTTCGGCAGTCAGCGGCAGAAAGACCCCGGTGGAGCTGGAACTTACGGATTTCGGTGACAGACCGGTGAAGGCCACCCGTGCGGGACTGTCAGTAAGATATCAGAGCGAGAAGGAATGCGTTCTGACAGTGGTGGATAAAGGTTTCGGAGATATCTATCCTGACGGAACGGCAGAGGTTACAGGCAGTATAACCACTTCTGATTACGAATAAGGCAGTTAATACAAAGCGGGTAACAGATCATGCTTACAGCAACAAAACAGGCAAAAACAGGATATTGGATAGAACCTCTGAAGCTCAGTGTCTATTCCCTGGAAGAGATCAATTATTTTATATATAACCATATCAATCTCGTTTACAGGGACTTCTTTTCTGATGAGCTGTTTGATTATATCGGCAATGAACTGGAGCAGCAGGAGATGGCTGCAGAGCTGAGGAATATTGCTGCATCAGGGGGGAATACCGGGGATTTCATCAAACATATCCTCAACGGCTCGTATTATTATAACGGACGGGAGCTGGCGGATATATCCATGCTGGTGGCTCATATTGATACCATGAGCCGGGCGGAACGAGTGAAGATACAGTGCGATGCATATTATAATGCGGGCAATTTCAATTCTGCCCTCCAGTGCTGCTTTGACATACTGCGGAACATGGAAACCGACAATGCCGGTAAGACATTTTATGCCCGCATTGCTTACACCGCCGGCAGGATATACGCTAAGATGTTCATGGTGAAAAGTGCCAATGCATATTTTTCAATGGCATATGACCTTTCCCCGGACCCGTTATATGCCAGGGCAAGCGTATATATGAGCATTATCGCAGGGTAT
>JABUTA010000125.1 GCA_021443845.1 Parasporobacterium sp. | reverse complement strand
ATACAACGATTATAAAAGCTGATAATGCATAAGTAAAAGTTTGAATTGTTATTGCACTATATAAAAAACTTATAAGGGTAACAAATGATGTCTGTTTTGTGGTATATTATTCAGGTCGGTGGTTTTTACGAATTTCATTTATCCGGTTGTAAAGGCAGCTGAGCAGGACTTTCAGGTTATACCGGGTATTCACTTTTTATATAAATGATATGCGGAGGACATATGGATCTTCAGAAATTAAAGGCATTTGCAACTGTTGCCAGGCACAGAAGCTTTACAAAGGCTTCCATAGAGCTTTTTATCAGTCAGCCTGCACTCAGCAAGAAAATATCAGATTTCGAGAAGGAGCTGGGCACGGCTTTGCTTATCAGGGACAATCGTACTGTTGAACTCACCGAAGCAGGAAAGCTTCTGTACAGTGAGGCCGCTGTTCTTCTTAAGTTCGGCGAAGACCTGGAAAGAAAAGTCCGTCAGTTAGGAGAAAACCCGGACCAGAAGCTGAATATTGGAGTTACGGGTATCGAATACGGAAGACTCATGAAAACCCTGTTCGGTTTTCATAACCGGCATCCGGAGATAGAACTGTCCATTCATAAACATACCGCTGCGGAAATAAGAAATCTTATACTGGGCGGCATGATAGATATAGGATACCAGACACGATTTGAAGTGGAAAATGAGCAATATGTTGAAAGCATTCCCTTTGACAGGGATTCTCTGTCGCTGGTCGTAAGTAAGTTCCACAGACTGGCCAATGAAAAGGAAGCTGATATCAATGCCATTAAAGATGAACGCTATGTAGGAATTCAGCCGACTACAGACCATATACCTTTTTCCAGGATGATAAATATGCTTATCGAAAACGGATACAATCCCCAGGGGGTGCTGATAACTCCTAACGTAGACGAGCTGGTATTGAATGTAGCATGCGGTCTGGCAGTAGGGCACCTTTTTGCCAAAACGGAAAATGTCTACGGCGGGCTGCTGAGCTTCATAAAAACCAAAGATTACAGCATGGATATACAGATCGATATGGTATGGAACAGGAATAACCATAACAGGGCACGCCAGATGCTTATAGACTTCGTGAAGGAAGAAAATGCAGCACTGGGACTGGCGTAGGACCGGAGGGACTATGTATAATATGGCCGCAGGGGATTTATTATGAATATAAAAACTCTTAATTTCAGTGATAAAAAAATAGTAGTCATCGGCACGATCTTCGTGGACATAAAGGGATACCCGGAAGGGCTGTTCATACCGAAGGGCCGCAATGCGGGAAGGATAGAGTATAAATACGGCGGTGTTGCCAGAAATATTGCCGAGGATCTGACGGGATTGGGATGCCGCCCGGTGTTTGTAAGCCTGTGTGACAGATTCGGTGTGGGGGCATTGATACCGGAAACCCTTGAGTCTGCCGGAGTGGACATCAGATATTTAAAGGCTGTGGATGACGGCATAGGCACCTGGATGGTTATTCTGGATTCAGAAGGGGATGTGTGTGCTAACCTTTCAAAACGGCAGAATCTTCTTCCGCTTTGTGATATTCTTGACACGGAAGGTGAGGGAATATTCGCTGACGCAGCGGGAATCCTTCTTGAGATGGACATAGAGGAGGAAATTGTATCAAGGGTATTTGATTACGCCGAAAGATACGGTATAGATGTCTACGGAGTCATTTCGAACATGACCATTGCCCTTGATCGGATCGAATATATCCGGAAAACCAGGTGTTTTATATGCAACCGTCAGGAAGCAGGGCAGCTGTTTGAAAAGGACACACTGAACATCCCGGCTCAGAATATGACTGAATTACTTGATAACGGCATGGAGCAGAAGGGGATAAGGTGCATGGTTGTAACCATGGACAAGGACGGTGCAGTGTACATTGATAAGGGAAAAGAAAAGGGAATGTGCCCGGCCATACCGACAGAAATAATCGATTCTACGGGAGCAGGAGATTCATTTTTTGCAGGGGCTGCTGCAGCTATGGTAAACGGATATACATTAGCTGATGCATGCCGCATAGGCAGCTGTATGGCCTCGGAAGTAATAAAGACAACTGAGAATGTTTACAGGAAATAACAGCCTGCTACATCTGATGCTTTACGGTATCATACTCATCGCCGTTCCGCCAGAAGGGACATTCTTTATACTGCCCGGACATTAGCCGGGCAGTATCATCCTCGTCCATGTTGACGTCACAGAAGTATTCTTCAAATTCATCATCATATACATAAAATGCACAGGATTCGCAGCTTATCATAAATTCTGATACTCCATAAATACGTCTTTGATTGCATTGTATACTATGCCGCCTTTGCTGCTGCCGAAGGACTTCACCATGTGGTTGTTCAGAGCCAGCTTGTCATAGCAGTTTACTATGGCCTTGTAGATGGCAGCATAATTGCCTGAAGGAATCTTCTTGCCCCGGAGAGCCAGGCGGACCTTCTTGCGGAATGCTTCAGGAAGAGCGTCTGATCTGGTATCATCACTGTCTGATGGTTCTGATGACTGCACTGGTGCAGTCTGTGCAGTTCCGGAAAGCTGTGTCTGCTGTGAAACTGTTTCGGATGCAGCATGGATTACTTCAGGCATTTCCTTTGCTTCAGCCGGCTTAACTTCGGCTTCGGCAGATTTTCCTTTGGTATCGGCAGATTTTGCCTTGGACTCAGCAGATTTAACTCTGGTTTTCCCTGCCTTAGCTTTGACTTCAGGGGTTTTTACCTCAGTGTCAGCAGTTTTTTCTTCGGTGTCGGCGGTCTGCTCGGATTTGTTTCTGTTATTTTCAGCCTTTGCTGACCTGGATGTGGTTTTCTTTCTGTTCTTTCTGCCGGATTTTCTGTTATGGGAGGGATCTTCTGAGAAGATGTCTTCGGCTGTCGGTACAGCATCAGGGAATGCATCAAACACATCATTGTGGTCCGCATCTTCTTCGGCATCCTGCTCAGGAGCTGATGCTGAAGTTTCCGGAACATTCATGAACGGCCCATCTTCTTCCTGTTCATACGCAGGGAAATCGTTACCATTCAGCTCCGGAACGTTTTCATAAGGAAGAGAACCGAAGGGTTCAGCATCAAATAATAAAGCTTCAGCTGCCGGTTCCTCAGAGTATTCGCTTTCGCTGACTGCAACAGCTTCAATTACGGAAATATCTGCAGCTATGGAAGCAGAAGCATCTGAAACGGAATCCGGAACTGCATCCTGCACATCTGCATCGGAAACAGTGCCGCCGTTATTATTGTATGAACTGCCGTCAGCAGGCTTGCCTTCGAGAAGTCGGTTGATGGTATCTTTGAATCTTCTGTCAAAACCGTATGCTATGGAAGGCATCCTTACGACTATTTCATTTCTGTCTCTCCAGTAGTCTATTATGCTGTCATATCCTGTGTCCTTGCTGATCACAAAGAACGGTCCCTTCGCATTTGAACCTATGAGATAGCCCAGATGGGTAGAAAGCTGGAAATCCAGGTAGTTCTTGGCACATTTACGCATCTTGATGTACTGAACTTCTGCCTTTGCCTTCATAAGGTTTGCATGGGTATCAAATGACATATGTTCGGATTTCTGGCTGTAAAAGATGCTGACTTCATCCTGCTCGGTGAGCTGGAGTATGCCGTTTAAGCCGGAATCATGAACATTTTCAAAATCGATTAAATAAATTGACATGATTATCTCCTTTTCTGCAATGTGCGCACACACAAAAAACCGGAACTTCTGTCCGGATCCACAGGCGCACGGAATCTGCTGCCTTGTAATGTCAGGCTGTTTATAATCATGTAAGTGGGAATAAGATAATGACTGAATTGAAAGATAAAATGATTCATCCCAATGAGAATCATTTCAGTCTTTGATTCATGAGTATATGATAAATCTTTATGCTCACTTACATAATACGTAATACGGGAAGAGATCACATTTGTACAGTTTCAGCCTGCTGCTCATACTGTTCCGAATGAAATACGGTTTCCGAAATTACCTATCCGGGGCATTATATCACACCTGCTGAAAAATATACATACAATTTCATTCATCACCGGCTGAATTTCAAATATAGAGATTTTAATTAAATGGCCTTCTGTAAGACAAATGTTGAGATAAAATTTCAAAGTTGATATAATTGCCCAGTATTATTTTTTACAGGAAGACCATCATGAAATTATTTAAATATTTAAAAAAGATAACAGCAATATGTGTGATTACGGCTGCCGTGCTGACGGCAGTTGTATTTGTATGCCCAAAGGAGGTATCTGCAGGAAGAATGGACCTGGTATATATTCAATTCAGCCTTGACGGAGGCACGCCGTTTACTGTTCCGGCTTATGAGGGAAGTTATCCCGGTAACCTGTTTGTATCCATGAGGGAGCTGTCCAAGGCTCTATCGGGTACGGTATTTCAGTATGGTTTTTACAATGACGCTGACGGGGTATTTCATATTGATACGGGAATTCCCTATGATGCGTCCCTTGAACCGGAAGAACAGAAGGATGAAAATGACGAGGTCATAAAATACGAGAAACCTCAGATAGGGTATCAGTTCAGACTGGCCAACTGGACTTTATTTAACGGCCGGGATGTGAACTACTATACCTATGCGGACTATGGGGATGAGGACATGTATATGTCCACTCTGGATATACAGATGCTGTTCGATGTGAAGATAGAGTATGCAAACGGTGTATATAATATCCTGTCCGGGGAAAAGTTCAGCGTGGACCTGAACGAGCTGGATGCAAATGGCCATTTTGACTACCTCCACAGTGTGCTGCTGGGGGATGCGACAACGGGAGAAATAATATATGCAAATAATGAAGATATCCCTGTACCTATAGCCAGCACCACTAAGCTGATGACCTATCTGCTGGTAGAGAGAATGATTGAAATCGGAAAGATCAGCCCTGATGACATGGTTACCATTTCTGCAGATGCTGCCAGAATTTCCACTTCGGATGATGCGGTGATATACATGTATGAAGGACTTCAGACTACCGTGGATGAGCTGCTGAAGGCCATGATCATCCAGTCCAGCAACGAATCTGCCCAGGCCCTGGGAGAATATGTGGCCGGGGGAAGCAGTGAAAAATTTGTTGAAATGATGAATGATATGGCATTCCGTCTGGGACTTGAGACTGCCGTATTCTACAACTCTCACGGACTTCCTACGTTTACTGCCGGCAGCGTGGTGACCATGGTGGAAAATAAAATGAGCGCCCGGGACATGTTTAAACTGGCCAGGACCATTCTGCTGAAGTATCCTCAGATCGAGGAAATATCCTCCCTGAAATCCGCATGGCTGGATATTCTGTGGACAAATGTGGTGACCAACAATTCCCTTATGTATAACATGGATGATGTGTTCGGTATGAAGACCGGCACCACCGATGCAGCAGGCAAATGCCTGGTAGCGGCAAGACGGGTGCAGATAGAAGGGGAAGAGCATATTCTGGTTGCCATGGTATTCGGTGCCGAGGAAAATATAGACCGTTTCGGCATTCCTGAGCTGCTGCTTAAGAGCCAGGGGTATTGATAATGACTGATACGGGGTGATGCCCGTCAGAATAAATGCCGGGGTGATGACCGGCAGATGGAGGTATTTTAATGAAGAAACTGTTAACTTT
>JABUTA010000124.1 GCA_021443845.1 Parasporobacterium sp. | reverse complement strand
GCATTCATAGTCAACATCAAGAACAATACCCCTGAGAGCCTTGAATACAGCGGTATTCTTAATATCAAGCAATGCATTCTTACCTGAGGTGCCTGATGTATATACCTTTACGGATGGATTGATCTCAGCAGTTACATACAGACCGCTGCCGCCGGCAACACCGCTGCCGCCGCTGGAGGTTCCGGATATTACAAAACCGTATTTTTTATCTTTGCCGTCAGCCTTAAATACAGCGTCACTGCCGTCATCATTACGGTTGAACAGTGCCAGCACGTAAAGATCGTCTGCGGTTATGTCTGCACCATCCAGGAAGCTTTCTGTTTCCGTTCCGACAACAATCTTTGCAGTCGTAATTCCCACAGCCAAACCTGCTGCCACACTGACACCTGAAGCCTGGATCTCACCATGGATAAAGTCTCTTGCGATTACTCTTACTGTATCTGCCGTAACCTTTGCGTCTTTGATATAGGCACTGCTCTTACCATTGATAAACAGCTTGGCAACGCTGCCTTCAGCACCTGCAGCTGTTCCGCCGGCAACAGCACTTACATCGGTTTTCAGATTAATCCTACGTTCTGCAGTTACGTTTACGTCACCGTCAGCTGAAGCATTTCCGGAAATATATGCTGTATTATCTACGGTCACATCTGCCTTTACGACTGCAACACCCAGACCGCCTCCCAGGCCTACGGTAACACCTACGGTCTGAGGATTCAGCTGCATATCTGTATCTGCGGTAATATTAACCTCAGAAAGTTTTTTTACAGTTCCTTCGGAAGAAGCAGTGTTTGAAGCCTTTGCATAAAGAATTGCAACAGGGGCTCCTACAGCACCGCCAACTGCCACCGCAGGTGCAACAGCAAGATAACTGCCGTCCTCTGTCTGATGTACGTTCTGATCTGCAGTAACGGAAAGTCTGCCGTTGTTAAGGGATGTTATGGTTCCTTCTGCAGCTGCACTGTTACTGCCTGATATATCCGTGTAAAGGACTGCTCCGCAGGCAGCAGCATACAGGCCTGCGTTTCCTCCGAAGGAAATGAGCCTGCCAAGATTCACATTATTCTCTGCTTTGATATTGATATCTTTTGCCGAGGTGATATCAGACAGAACCTTTGCCTCAGTTGTTCCCTTTAATGTAATGCAGTTGACAGATACGCCAACGGTAACCCCTGCACCCCCTGCCTGTCCTGCAACAGCATTTACTGTGGAGGTTTCTGATGCCTCAACAGTTACATTACCGGAGGTAGACTTAATAATGCCGCCGATGCCTGTTATTGCAGCTGTTTTATTCTTCATATCTACAGATTCTGCAAAATATGAAGAAACCAGGGAAGATGTTCTGTCTTTCAGCCCTGCAAATCTGTCATTCAGAGCCTTAACAGTTTTATTGTTTGAATTAACGGATGAAAAATCCTTATTAAGAGCAGATGTCACACAGTTCTGTCCCACATCAGAAGCAGCCTTTGCTGCATCCTTTGTAGCACTGTCTGTCTGGGTGGAATCCTTTGTTTTGTCAGCTTCATCACTGCCCACAGAACCGCCCACAGAAACCACGTTGATGCTGCCCACAACACCGGCAATGCCTGCGCCGGAAACCATTACGGAATGAGCATTGACCTTCCTGTTGTTTCCCGCAAGCAGGGTTACACTGCCGCCGGTAACATCATTGTAAGCACCTATAACAGCAGATACCTGGCTTCTGTAAACCGAAGCCTGAACAGCTGCACCTACTGCAGCAGTACCTGCAGCTGTTGCAGCACCCAGTAAAGACTGCAGTTCGGAGTTGTCCAGGGCTTTAACAAGGATGTCCCCTGAAGCCTTGAAAGAACCTTTTGCTCCCGCAGCTGAATCATCAATGATAGCCTGAGTTGTTATATTTATAACGTCAACGCTTACAGCACCCTCAAAGGAACCGGCTCCTGCGCCTGCAGCTCCTGCTGCGGCAGTATCGATTTTTCCGTTTGACTGTGCAATTACATTTATGTCGCCCTTTGCATCAAAGTCTGATGATGCTCCCACTTCAGCGATGGACTTTCCCGTGTATACGGCAACTGCAACAGTGAATCCCACTCCTGCAGTTCCCCCACCCTGAATGGAAATGGTCAGTGCCTCCAGATTCCCGTTAAGATCAGAAAGTACATTAATGGAACCCTTGCTCTTAAATGTTCCTGAAGCCTTTGCCTTTGCAGTATCATTAAATGTCACAACGGTTGCTGCAGCACCTAATCCTGCAGTTCCGCCTCCTGAAGCACCTGCACCTGTCACAAACACATTGGAGTCTGAAAGGGCTGATATCTCAATATCACCTTCTGCGTATACTTCAGAAGATAAAGCTTCGGCAACAGTTTCTTTGCTGCCTATATAAACCGTAACAACACCTGTTACGCCGGCAGTACCGGCAATACCTGCCGAACCATCCGAGACGCTGTCAGTAGTGTCACCTGCCGAGCATACGTGTACCGAAGCCCTGGAGCCGGCTTCACGATTGCCCTGATTAACCCTTGCTGCCGTATTGATCCTTGCAATTGTTATGGCATTGTCATCCAGTGTAGCGCTTGCAGGCATGAATGAAATATCCTTTGAACCTCCCCCGGCAAGGGCAATTATGTTCAGGATACTGTTCATATATGAGCCTACCAGGACGCCGTTATAATTCTTTGTTTCACGCTTTGATTTTTTATATTCGTAGCTTGTGCCGGTTTCCAGTACCGCACTCACCGGTGTGATAACCAGTCCGCCCAGAGCTGCGCTGACAGGTCTGTTTCCGTTAGCAGAAACAACAGCATTTTTTCCGATTTCAGCCCAGGTCAGGCTGTCATTTGTCACGACAACAACACCTGCAGCAAAGCCGTAAGATCCGGATGTAAGTCCGGCATTGCCGGCAAGTGCAAAGGAAGAAGAGTCATTTTCCGCATAAACTTTAACACTGCCTCCGGCTTTTACTGATGTATCAGAAGCATCTGACTGGTAATCCTCCGCTGTTTTTCTGTCTTTCTTATCGACGATTCCGCCGATTACAGATTCGGTAACATTCTCTCTGGAAACTACAACCAGACATGCCGAAGCTTCTCCCAGACCTGTTCCTGCTGCCACTTCTGCACCAACACATACGTCTCTGAAATCCTCTGAAGCCGTTGCAATCACTGAAACATTTCCGCCTGCTTTTACATTTGCACCCTTTGAAAGCTGTGCCAGTGTGGTGGATCTGAACAGGGCAACATCTACTGCACCGCCTGCTGCCGCAGATGTTGAGATCCCCAGACTGCCTGCTGCGTTTACGATTCTGGATACATTGTTTGCCAGGATGGAAATATCATTTGCGGCATCAAGGGTAAGCTTATCTCCGCCCCTGCCTTCATAAACCACTGCCTTTGTGGTCTGCCCGATATTTGTTCCGACAGCAGAACCGTTGAAAGCGTTGGTAAATGAAGCATTGCCTGCAATGGCGATCTGATAAAGTGTATTTTCGGACTCTGCGGAAACGGTAATGTTGTTTCCTTTTAAGTATGCCATCTTTCCGACTTCTGCCTTTACAGTGCCGTTTAAGATAGTATCCACATTTGCCAGTCCTGCTGCCCAGGCTCTGTTGGAGAATCCCAGTTCACCTGCTACAGACAGCTGATAAATATTATCATGAGCATATACGTTGATATCTCCGCCCTCTTTAAGAAGGTTAATATAAACATAATCACCTATACGTGATGTGATTTCATTTGAGTTGTAAAGAACAAGTACACTGCCTGTTGCTGAAGGCTGGGTTGATCCTGCAAGACCTACAGCGATGGAATATGCTGTTTCCTTTGCATCTGCCCTCACATCGGTATTGCCTTTTACCTTTGCATCAAGGTGACTGCCTTCTGATGTACCGCTTCCGATGATGGCATCTACGTGCTTCTTTACGATATCGATCTGGACATCGCCGCCGACACTTTTATCCACGGTAGATACAGCCACAGCTCCGGATACCACAATAAACTTAGTCTCGTCATTTGCAGTCACTTTAAGGTCTTTATCAAGTTCGATAATTGCAGTATAATCGGAGCTCTTGTCCTTATTGTCCTTATTGGTCTCAAGATATGCACCTGTAGTATTATTGACATAAAGCAGTACCGGACTTACTCCAACAGCAGTGCTTCCTGCTGTTGTCACGGCACCGTTGGCAATAATTTCAGTAAGCTTTGTATACTGGTCTGCATTGATGGTAAGAGAGTCTGCAAATACAGACGAGCCCTCATCCAGGAAAGCAAGTACATTCTCTTTAAGGATGATGAAACCTGCAGAAACGCCGACTCCGATGCCTCCCTTAGATACAGAACCGCCGCCGGTAACAGCTGTCTGGGTGAAATTATGGTCTGCGTTGAAAAGGACATCTCCTGCTGCATCAACAAGAGATCCTATCAGGACATCTGTGCCTGCTGATGCTTCCACATCCTTCTCGGAATAATAGATATTAAGAACACCTTCTCCTGCGAAAGGACTTCCTGCAGCCTGTGCCTCTGCGGCATTGGAAACTGCAGCCGCAGCTGTGATGATGAGTTCATATGCATCTGAATCAGCATCAAATGTAACATCTCCGGTTGTATAAATGCGGAGAGAATCTCCTGCTGTCGCTTTAACCTGACTGATGTCCTTTGTATATATTACTGATGCACCGGCAGTTTTCTCATTGCCGTATGCAACAGAGCCTGCAATTGCAGCGATCACTGAATCAGCTTTGGCAGCAGCCTTTGCTCCGCCGTCCTGCATGTGCAGTACAACATTATTGCCCATTTCCGCTTTTGTAATATCAGTGATCAGAAGCATCGCAAATGAACCTGCCAGTGACAGGCTTGAATTGGATGCTATGCTTCCTCCGGCAGCTTCCACATAGTAATCATGAGATGCAAGAATATTGAGAAGTGAAAGTCCGTTTTCAAAAATATCAACCATGTAAAGGTCACGGGGGCTGTCCGGTTCGTTTGTGGTATTTACCGGGATAATAAAGGTCGGAGATGTCCCGAGAGTTATCTTTCCGTTCAGGTTAACACCATTGTATCTGTAATCATCGGTGGTAACCTTCTCTTTTTCCGCTGTCAGGTTCAGGCCTTTGCCGTATATTGAAACATTATCCCCTATAGCGGAAGTTGTTTCATTGTTTGCACGAAGTACGGCAAATGCAGCACCGAATCCCCTGCCTTTTGTATCGGCAGCAGGATTGCCCTGTGGGTTTGCTCCCACCTGATTGCCTGCAGCAGCGCCTCCTTCACCGTTCTGCTCCTTGAAAAGTGCATTGCTTACAGACGCACCCCAGGCGCGTACAGCTGATTTATTCTTTTCCTTTGCCGAAACATTGACCTGTGCACTGTCTGCTGCGTAAATTATAATTTCTTTTGTACCGCCTATCTGTGCGGCAGTCTTTGCATTTGAATACAGAAGTGCAAGTGCACCTGCAGCGACAATTGCATCGGAGCCGTTGCCTTTTCCCGCACCTGCAATGGCCTGTACGGAAACGTCATCTGTATATTCTCCGGTTACATTTATATTTGTCTGTGCTGTAACATCTACAGCTGCAGCCTTATTATTGGCATTACCTACATTGCCGGTAACCCTGGCGACTGCTTCGTTGTTGTTTACCATAATGGCCAC
>JABUTA010000123.1 GCA_021443845.1 Parasporobacterium sp. | reverse complement strand
TTATTCATTATTCAAAGAGCGGAACACATATTGTTCCGGCAAGACCTAAGGAGGAGAAAAAATGACAAATATAAATATGGATAGGTTTGACACATTACTAAGATTCACTCATTCGCACTCTAATGGAAAATATACACTGTTTGATAACATGGGAAAAAGTGTTGAGGCTGTGTATGATACTGATTATGAGTCTGATAATGGCCTTGATGAAGATGAAGAAGGATATGAAGAATATCAATGTATCGCTTTCAAATGTATATCGGATGGATCTTTGTTTGAGGTGAACTATCATCAGATACCTGTAAAAGCGACATGCGATGGTGAAGTGATTTACTGAACTTCTGAATGTATATTAGCTTATATGGATGGGATATGTAATATCTTTTAAAAAATCTGACATATTGGTGAAAGCGGTAGCTTCCTGTATGCTGCTTAAACCACATCATATGCCATCGCGCCCACAATATACGTAGACAACGCCGGATCTTGCAACCTTTGTGCGTAGACTTATGTAGACTTATAAAGACTTAAATCAGGATATATTCCGGAATTCCCGACTGATATTGTCAACCATTATTGACAATATCAATGCTTGTAACGCAGGCGCTGGATGAGAGACCTGCTTGTAAAGAAAATACAGATAATTAACTACCTTAAGGCTTTCATTTATGGTGGCGCCGGCGGACGGACATGGTTGTTATGGATAAAGCAATGAGAACGTTCTGTTCTGATCAGACATTTTTCAGTTAAAAGGCGCCATATGGGCGGCGATTATGGCAGGAAGTTCACGGAAGCCGGGATATTTACGAATATTACCAGGAATTTTTTGAAACAGGCTAGACCTGTCAGATACCGGACAATAGCAGAAACACACCGTACAGGATAGGCTGATGAACCATGTATATGATTAATGAGTGACGGCCGATAAATCCCAGAGGTCTGATTCTTTGGGGTGTAAGAGCCGTCATTATACTGCTTTTCTCCAGGCATCTGAAGAGAAAATAACCGGCCGCAAACAGGAAGAACCAGGGAAAGAGCGAAAAATAATCGGTTGAGAAGAAATCGGGCTCGGGAAAGCCCAGGAAGGTGGAAACAGGACTGCAGTACAGGCTGTCCGGGAGCCTTATCAGGTTCAGCCCTTCGAACCCCAGAAAGTGGTCGTTTATATTGCGGGTCAGGAAAAAGAGCGCTGAAGACAGACAGATTCCGGCGACGGGACTGACGCTTCGAAGCAGGCGTGACAAGGGAAGCATGAGCAGGGTGCAGGAGCCGAGCAGGGTCAGCACACCGAAAATTACTCTCTCATCGTAGGAAAATATGCAGGTAACTGCCGTGACGGCAAGACCGCAACCGAAGGTGATAAGGCCTCTTAAGAGCTGGCGCCGGCCCAGTGAAAAGCAGAAGCCGGATATCAGGATGAATGACCAGCAGATGCTCTGCTGCCATATATAGGCACCCGCAGAGCGGTACCAGGGCCAGTCTGCGCCGAACATGTACACAAGATCCCAGGCGGCATGAAACAGAATCATGCTGACAATAGCGAGACCGCGAATCTCATCTATGGTGTTGTATCTGCTTTTCTTTTCCATGATAAATTTTATGGCGTGGCACTTATGATTATGCTGATGAAGATATTTGACGCAGTCAGATTTTAGCCTAAAGCCACACAACCGTCCAGTAAATTATTTATGGAAATTGTACCCGATGCAGAAGATGGTGGATATGTGGTTTCATTTCCTGATCTGCCGGGATGTTTAACGGTAGGAGATACAATTGAAGAAGCTCTTTCAATTCATTCAGCAGACAGAATCACGGCACGGCTTCCTAACTGTCTGAAGATTTTCATAAATTGTGCACGCGGCACTTTTTCGTTGTAATCAAGGGGGTCAGCAATGTAGAAGAATTCATCATCGACACCGCGGCAGACCATGCAGTGGAGCATATGGAACGGTTTATGAACTGTGCCGTCGGAAAGTGTCCATGAAGGAGCAGGATCGAATTGTATATCGTCAAAGTGAAGGGAAGCCCAGAATACAAATGGATGACCGCTGCGAAGTGCTTCAATAAGGTCATTTTCATCAGCACCTGTAAGGTCTTTAGGCTGAGGAACATTTCCCGAAGAAGGATGAGCGGCAATGTACCTGGAAGCAGCTTCCATGACAGGACCGGCAAAACAGTAATAACCGGTGTCCGGTGTATTACCGTCAAGCCGCGGGTTTCCTAAGTATACGAGATCAGGGTCGGCTCCATACCATTCTTTCGACTGAGGAAGGTAATTGTCCGCAAGGTCGCACTTGTCTGCTGAGTAACCATAATAGTTGAGAAGTTCGCACATGCTTGTTATTTCACATCCGTTCGGGAGCTCCGGGTTCTGAAGGATCTGCGGTACATTGTAATAAAATCTCATGTTAAAACTCCTTGAATAAATGACTGAATGCAGACTTTACCGTAGACTATACAACAAGAAAAATTGTATTGCAAAAAAAACTTTAATAACCTAAAAATATTAAAATATCTTGACAAATGATGTCAAAAGCCTAATATTAAAAAATATTTTTAAAAATTTTGGAGAGGTTGCAGGAATCAATAGTAGCATTGTGTATTACCTGGAATTGTCGCATTGTGAAAGGGAAACCTGCCGAAGCCGCGTGAATCGGCCTTGCGAGAAACGTTGGCTGGGACAATGGATAACATTCATTGTACTGCCGCAGAATAATTCTGCGGAGCGCTGCCGAAATTAAGCTGTATAGATTTTGCTATATGAAGTTTAATGGCCGTTCTCTGCAGAACGGCATTTTGTTTGTTCACCTTAAAAGCGAGGGTAGAATAGAGAATTAATTTTAGGAGGAAAACTATTATGAAGAAGTTTATTGCATGTGCTTTAGCTGCAGTTATGTCTGTTGCCATGATGGCAGGAGTCAGCATGGCCGGCGAAGCAGAAGCAGTTGACCGCACACTTAATATTGCCTGGGCAGGCGATATTGAGACTTATGATGCTCACATGACTACACAGGATTATTGTGTACCTGTTAACGTATTTGACCGTCTCTTTGAAATCGTAATCGGAGAAACAGGTTCAGCAGAATTAGTTAACAGCCTTGTTGCTGATTACTCAGTATCAGAAGATGGTATGACATTTGATTTCACACTTCGTGATGATGTTGTATTTTCAAATGGCGAAGCCCTTACAGCTGATGACGTGGCATACACATTCACACGTATGGTTGCAGTTGAAGGAAGCCAGCAGGAATACCTTTTTGAAACTGTTGTAGGTTATGAAGAATTCACAGGAACAGGTAACTATCATGATGCTTATCTTCCGGGTATCACAGTTACAGATGCTACCCACTTCTCAATTCAGTTAAGCACACCTTACGCCGGATTCCTTAACATCCTTGGTTCACCTGCCTGCTGTATTTACTCAAAAGCAGTTGTTGAAGAAGCCGGTGAAGCATTTGGACAGGACCCTGCATTCTGCATTGGCTCCGGTGCTTATGTTGTTTCTTCATGGACACGTGACCTTGGAATGGAATTAGGCTATAACTCATTATATTGGGGAACAGCACCTGATTTCAACAATGTAAAGATTCAGATCATCCCTGATGCCGATACTCTTAACATGATGTTCCAGAGCGGCCAGATTGACATTCTTGACGGAAACTACCTTGATTCAGCTATCATTGCTTCTGTTTACAAAACAATGTACGCAGACAAAATAGTTTATTCATCACGACTTGGCACATCATATATGGCTCTCAACCAGGCTTCTAATGAAGCACTTGCAGATGTAAATGTCCGTAGAGCAATTGCGATGAGCATTGATCGTCAGCTTATCATTGATACAATCATTAATGGCGATGGTATGCTTGTCGATGGTATCTTCCCACAGGGTCTTGTTGGATTCTCAGAAGAAAATCAGGGATGGCTTCAGTATGATCCTGAAGGTGCACAGGCTTTACTTGAAAGCGCCGGATATACAAAAGGTGATGATGGATACTACTTCTCATTCACAATCGAGAATGATGAAAACAACTCATCAACACGTCAGTCAGTTATCATGGCAATCGCTGATATGCTTCAGAAGAACGGTATCAACGCAACAGTTAAGAACAACGATCACTCATCATGGCTAGACATGAGAAAAGCCGGTGAAATCGATTCTTATGTTTCAACATGGACAGCTGACTACAACGATCCTGATAACTTCATCGCTACTTTCTGGGGAAGTGAAGCAAGAGCAACAGGTCGTTCACTGGGTTACACAGATCAGGATGTCATGACTCGTGTATCTGCAGCTCCTGCAATCATCGATGACGCAGAACGTCAGGCTGAATATGCAGCACTTGAGAAAAAGATCGTTGAAGAAGATGTTTCATGGGTACCTGTATACCAGGAAATCCACATCTTCGTTATGAGCCAGAATGTATCTGAATTCATCCCTCACTGGGCCGGTTACTCAGATTTCTCATTCTCCGGCGTTAAAGCAGCTAACTGATCAGCCGTATATACTTTCGGGGGCACATAAATTCCGGTGCCCCCGAAAGATAAATTAAATATGTAAGCAAATAACCTTCTCTGAAGGCAGCAGAAAGCTGGTGCCCTCAGAGAAGGGAATTTGTCGTTATTGATAAAAGAAGATGAAAAGGTAACTGATTATGAAACAAGTATTAAAGAGATTATTAGGTGCAATACCGATTCTTATCGGCGTTGTATTGATAATATTCCTGATGCTCCGAATTATTCCGGGTAATCCTGTACTGACTCTTTTGGGAGAACACTATAGTGATGCACAGATTGAAAGACTGACCGTTTCAATGGGGTTGGACAAACCGATTTTTGTTCAGTTTTTTGAATATGTGATCGGATTGTTTAAGGGCGATATGGGTATAAGTTATAAATACAGCCGGGCAGTCAGTGAAATGATCGGGGAAGCTTTCCCTTATACATTGAAACTTGCATGCATGGGTGTTGTATTTGCATGGATTGTAGGTCTGGTTTCAGGAACTGTCGCAGCAATCCGTCAGAATAAGCTTCTGGACAGACTGTTCATGGGCTTCTCACTTATCGGTGTATCCATGCCGGTATTCATGACCTCTTTATTCCTTCAGTATTTCTTCGCATTTAAGCTTCAGTGGCTTCCCCTTACAAGCACAGGATCATTCGTAAGCATGATTCTTCCGGCCATTGCTCTCGGATGGAACAGCGCGGGATCAATAGCACGTATGACAAGATCAAGCCTTATAGAAGTAATGCAGTCGGATTATATTGACACAGCCCGTGCAAAAGGTCTTCATAAAGCAGCAGTTATCATAAAGCATGCACTTAAGAATTCACTGCTTCCTGTAATTACAATGATGGCTCTTCAGCTGGCAAGTATGCTGTCAGGTGCCGTAATCACAGAGAGCGTATTTGCAATACCCGGTATCGGACGACTTGCAACAACAGCTATCGCCAACCGTGATATGCCGGTACTTCAGGGAACTATCTTATTCACAACAGTTATAGTTATCTTAGGAAATTTACTCGCGGATATGCTGTATTCAGCTTTGGATCCTCGTATCAGAAAGGGGAACTAGGACATGAAAAAGAAAAAAATGGAATTTCAGTCTGAAAATCTGAGCAGCCAGAT
>JABUTA010000122.1 GCA_021443845.1 Parasporobacterium sp. | reverse complement strand
TTGCCTGCATACTCTGCTGCTGTCGGTCCGCTTACCACCTTCTCGATCGTAAGCTTAACTTTAGGCTTGCCTGTATTGGTAATGGTCTTTGTAGTACCTTCCGCGTAGGTTTTCTCATTCGTGGTAATTCTTCCATTTGGACCTTTAATATAATATGTATATTTATTGCCATTTTCATCTTCATATGGCTGACCGGTAAGAGAAAACTTAATATTTTCATTAGGATTAACTACGAACTTAGAATCAACATTAACTTCAGTACCGGAGCTATTCTTCTGAACCAGGTAAGCTGTATAATTTTGTTGATTTTCTCCCATTACTTCAATGGTTCCCTGTAATACATTAGCATAACTTACAGTATAATCTTCGGGTACATCCTCTATTACACGATAAATAATAATGTCAGTACCATTTGCTTTTGGAAGACCACTGAATGTATATGTCCAGTTATCAGATTCCTTAATTATCTGCGGACTGTAACCGGATACATCTACCCAGTTTCCGTTATATTTTTTCTGTAATTTTACAGTAATTTTTTCCGGACGGGTTGCAGGATTATCATTAACCCATACTTTTGTTCCCTGAATGGTTACAGAAGTCTTATTGGTATTATAGAATTCCGGAACTGTCTTAGCAGGCAACTGCTGCATGGAATCTATGCTGCTTCCGCGGTAATAGCTTATGCTTCCATCTGAGTCAACTTTGATTATGTACTGACTTAAATCTACCGAATAATTGTAATCATCATCCACTTCCGCCACTCTGAGGTAGGTACTTGAAGCTGGACTGAGCCAATCTATTGCAGAAATGCCATCTATTGTAATAACACCATTATTTCCGCTCTTTACGGTTTTAAAATCCACCCATTTCTGCTGAATCTGATCATATCTTTCTACCTTGAATGTGAACGGAGTATTGGTCTTCTGATTGTTAAGGTATTTCTGTCCTGTTGCTGTTACGATTGGGGCCGGTGTGAACCCAGACCATACGCCATGCCACTCAGATTGGTTCTGAGTAATTTTATCAGCAACTATCCATCCGCAAGATACAGGCACAAAATCTATAGTTGCACCTTTAGCAATCAGTACACCTGCAAAAGAGTCAATAAAGTTAACATTTGTCGCATTCGGGAGATTCCAGATCACTGTTTTAGCTATTGGTTCACTCTCTCTACTAGCATTTATAGTGATATTCTGACCATCAACCCAATAATTAAACCTGGGAATTGAAAGCTTTTCTTTTGTACTTGTAAATACAATTGTCTGTTCACCCTTCTTTTTTACCGTCAACGTAGAAACACGACCGTCTGCACCTACGATCTCATCAATATTAAAATAGTAAGTTCCAGGTTCACACTGGGTAAGATCAAGCTCAGTTCCACCGGTTATGTCGTATTCATCCTCTGAAGGCACATTGACACCAATACCTGCCATCATATTATCTATAACAGTGTTTAATATGCTTCTGTCAATCTGAATAATGGAACCGCCCTTATTCTGATGAACCTTGTTAACATCTTCCGGTGCACAATACACAACGCATTCATCACTAAATAAAATCTCGTTAACTATTTGATGAGAGTATTGATTTTCTCCCGGTGTTATCTTTGCATTAATGTATGGATTTACCGTAACCTTCGCATGAGCTCCGTTACCATTTGTTTCTGATGCCTGAACAATGATTTCCTTTACCGCCCAGTTACAGTCTACATGTGCATTCTTAGTGTATTGATTGGCAACAATGGCATACTGAACTGCACCACCAAGGATAGTCAGGAAATCCTGGTATTCACCCGGCTCAAATTCTGCTGCACATAAACTTGCAAGTGCTACTACCGACATATCATCCAGGCTGAAGGTTGCTTTATCTGCTGTTGCCTCGCCTACACCTGCTACATCTACATCAACTACTTCTACATTTATGCTGTCAGAAGTGATGGCTGTTGCTTCTGCTGTGGAATCTACAGATTCCTTAACCTCTTCTCCTAATGGAAGATGTACTGCCACAACGTCTGAAGATTTTTCAGCATTGGTTTCATTTGTAATCTGATTTGCCAGGAATACAAATTCAAACAATACGCTTCCTTCTTTCGGCTGGTACTCATACCATTCGCCTTCTATCGGATTGCCCAGTTCATCGGTTTTCTGAACCATGAACGCGATATCATAAAGAAGAGTGTTCTCATCATTGAATGTAGGCTTGTCCTCTTCGTCTGCATTCTCGATGGTAACTGCTTTGCTTTCTTCATCTGAAGCTGCAGCGGCAGTGATCTGCTCCTCTGCGTCATTCATTGCCTGCATGTAAGCATCATAATTGTAACCTGCAGAACCTGCTGTAACCGGAGTTACTCTGAAGTCTGCATTATCCGGAACTGCTTCCGGGTTGGTAAGTGTTGCGGTTACCATTACGTTGCCGTCATTGTATGTATATACTCTCTGCTTCGGTATATCGTTGATACGTGCAGCTGCAAAAGCATTGACCTTATTGAATGCACCTGAAACCACAGATGTAAGGATTCCGTTTTCAGAAGCGGAATTATCGGCTGCTGTTACGAATGCAGAATCTGCAAGGATCACTATTTCAACTTTTCCTTCACCTTCCAGTGAAGCAGCATTCATGTAACTGATCGTTACATTTGCACCGCATTCAGGTACTATCTGCTCGCCTTCGTATACAAAAACGAATTTATAAAAATCAGAAGCATTTACCTTCTGCCAGTTATTCAATGCCCATTCATTAAGAAGTGAATCCATTGACTGAAGTTCAGCTGCGTCATATACCGGTTCTAATACGGCACCTGCCGGCATTGCTTCTTCATCGGCGAGAGTAACTTCTACGAGCACGCTGCCATCTTCATATGTAAAGTATGTTGCATACTCTGTTTCGTCTTCTGTCTCTGATTCTTCTTCTGAAGTTTCTTCATCTGCTGAAGTATCTTCTTCTGAAGTATCTTCGCCCTCTGTATACTGCTCTGATGTTTCATCTGTAACAGATTCTGTCTCTTCAGTTTCCGGATCTGTCACTTCAGGTACGGATCCTGTTTCTTCCGAAATAATATCTGTTTCCTCTGAGCCTGACTCCTCAGTGTATTCCTGAGGTGCAGTCTCTTCAAAGGAGCTTACTTCTGTTTCGTAAACTACTTCGTCAGATGAAGCTTCTTCTGAATACCCCTCGTAATATGCTGTATCGGTTTCAGCATATTCTTCTCCTGAAAATTCAGAATAAACTTCGTTCGATGCTTCCCCTGCAAGGGCGAGAACAACGTTGTTCTCAATCACACCGAAACACATCATGAAAACAAGCAGCATGGAGATTACTCTCGATACTAAGCTTCTGGACTTGCCATTATTTCTCATGTTGTTGCCTCCTGTTTTTTTGGTCTTCTCTCTAATCATACATTGTTGAACGAAAACAAACCTTTTCCGCTAACTGTCTTAGCCGGAAAAAGCTGTCTCTCTTTACGGCTGTATATTATATCAAACGGTGCTTATCCCGGTGCCTTTCTGTCAAAATAGCGTATCTCAAATCATGAATTGCATTTTGCTGATTTCAAGCACGCACAAAAGACACAATAAGCCCACGTGTCTAGAATGAAACTTTATCAGATTTTTTCTTATTTCACAACTGTTTTTGTGAAATACTTTTGTAATTTTTTTGAAATTTTTGATTCAGGAAATTATCCACAATTCGTGCACTTATTCTGCCCTGATTTTTATGCAAAATCCGCCGATCATGTGAGACTGATCAGCTCTGAAACCCCCTTGCAGTATGCTGCTCCGGTCTCTATTATGCTGCCGGCAGCTGCCTCATTCATTTCTTCGCTGTAATAGCCGGCTGTGTCTATTTCATCCACGGCCTCTGCAGCCAGTTTTCTGAGGTCAGAACCGGGCGATGCAGCTTCTCTGATTCTGTATATGAAGCCGGGCAGATACGCCGTCAAGGGTACCAGCGCAAGGTTGAAATCGGCTGTTCCGGCCTTCCTGTCTGTGAATATTCTGTAGCTGTCTGTAACTATGGCATAGCATCCCAGGGTGAGGATGTTGTATAAGCTTTCTCCTTTATCTTCCGCCTCTTTTACAGCGTCCCTGATGTACTGTTCCAGGAGATCTTTGAGCCTTTTGTAATCCTCCAGAAATATAGCCTGCCTGATGTGTGTTCCGTACTGTCTGACGGTTTCTATTGTGGTCTTTCTGAGGAGTTCCCGGCTGAATATACTGAGGAGTTCCTTGTTTGGAATGGATACGTCGCAGATGTATCCACCGTCTGTCTGGGGATATATCCTGGTGACCTTCAACCGGCCTGCAAACAGCATGCTGCCCAACGTACTGTCAACAGGTGTTCCCGGGTAGTCTGCACAGGACACAGACTGATCCACATAGACCGTTCTGGTCTCTCCCCGCAGCAGACTGCACAGTGTTTCATGGGTCTTCGCAGAAGGGTCCGCGAATACGTTCCATGGGGTATCCGAATCACCTTCTGTCTTCTGATACGGCCTGGCAAAACAGCCTTCCTCTATGTAGTTCATGACCGACCAGGGGTTGTATATCCTGGTGTCTCCGAACCTGTATCCTCCGTACCATTCCCTGACTTCGTCTATATTATCCGGACATCCGTAGTACTCCAGCATACGGACTGTCTCTGACTTGGTGAGGCCAAAATATTCGCCGTACCTGTCCTCCAGTATGGTGCTGGTCTTCAGATTGCTGAGCCCCTGAAATACTGTGCTGCAGGGGCCGTTATATATGCCTGTGATGAATCCGTATTCCAGGCTTCTGTTGTCCTTGAATGCAGCCGAGAACATGGAACGCAGCAGGTCTGTAATCTTGCTTTCAAAACCGTATTTCCTGCCGTTCAGAATAGGAGTGTCGTATTCGTCTATGATGATGATGACCCGTTTCCCATGGTATCTTTCCAGGAGAGTTGACAGATATTTAAGCGAATCGGCGATCTCCCGGTCTGTAGCTTTTTCGGAGGCTGTTTCCTGATATTTTCTGTGCTCTGCCGGTGCCATGAAATCTCTGTTTTCCAGTTCGTTATGTCTGTGATATTCGGCGGCAATGACGGATCTGATATGACCGAAAGCAGCCTCCCAGCTGCTGTGTATTACGTCCTTAAGGGTGATGTATATAACAGGGTATTTTCCCTGAAATGAGGTGTACTGCTCGCCGCAGGTCCATATGAGACGGTTCCTGAAATATGGCGATGTATCTTCTTCTGTCTTCTCAAAAAATACCTTCAGCATGTCCATGTTAAGGCTCTTCCCGAAGCTGTGGGGACGGGTGATCAGAGACACCTGATGACGGCTGTCCAGGAAGTCTCTTATGAGCAGGGTTTTGTCCACGTAATAGTACTCTGTACAGGCCCTCCTGTAGTCTGAAATTCCTATAGGCAGAGGCTTTACTCTGACGGTTCTTTTATGACTTTTTTTGTGGTTCTTTTCGGCGTATACGGATGTCCTGGGAATATTCCATATCTTGCCGACTCTTTGCGCACCTTTTAATTGCCCGTTCTTGCACAGCTGCTGCACTCTGCGTGGGGTAATTCCCAATATTTCGGCTGCCTGAACACCTGTAAGAAAGTCCATGTTTGTCTCCTCATCTGATCATTATCATATTCTCCGGTTTATTATACCACT
>JABUTA010000121.1 GCA_021443845.1 Parasporobacterium sp. | reverse complement strand
GCATTACTGCGGCAGATATGATCACCAGGATCAGCGCGGCCATCCGGTATGTATTATTCAAAATATTTTTCTTTATGTTATCCATATAAGTACTTTTCCGTTTTGTTTTCTTATTAAACGGCATATGACTGTTTTGCCTTATCTTTTATTGTAATTCAAATCATAATATTTTTTCAAGATAATTAAACAAAAGATACCTGTTGCAAAAATTCCTGCAGTGTGTTATCTTATGTAAGCGCTTCTGATGAATGTTTCAGAAGATCATGCTACTGTAGCTCAGCCGGTACGAGCGCGTCATTGGTAATGACGAGGTCGCGGATTCGAATTCCGCCAGTAGCTTTTTTTAATGCCCTTCAACCCAGTCATAACCGGGTTCTTTTTTCAGTTCTTCGGCAATAAGCCTGTTTATGAACTGGCTCATGGATATTCCCTTCTGATTACAATACCTTTTCAGTTTTTCTCTGTTTCCCTTTCCCGTCGGAAACTGTATCAGATCTATCTTCTGGGCTCTGTATTTTGCAGTTGCCTTCTGCTGTATGGTTTTGTTGTATGCCATTGCACATCCTTTCCGGCTGAAGGTTATTTTCCTATAATGTCACTGTATTTACCGACCTGCTCCGCAATCCATTTCTTTGCATCTGCCACAGCCTCTTCAGAGAACAGATATTCCTTCTCCTCATATCCGAATATCTCACCTCCGGAATTTCTGGGAGGCTGAATGTAGCAGCATACCATCAGAAATGCCTTTTCTGTTTCTTTGTCTTCAACTGTTTCCATGACCGTCTTTTTCCAGAGCTTATAGTTGAAAATATGTGAATCAAACTGTCCTGTATACGCTCCGGTTCCTATGCTGCCGGAAAATTTTCTTTTTTCGCTGAGTTCTCCCACCCACGTGTAAGATGGAAAATCCTTAAGGAATTCTGTCATATGTCTGATAATCTCCCATTGGTTTGATAACGGCAGATATTATACCATATCCGGCTTCCCGTAACCATAGGCTCATTTCAGTATTTTATGCCGCCTGTACAGGTTTGACTTTTCACCGGCGACACATTATCATAATTCAGTATTTTGGAGTAATTTTTTATGGGAACAGGCAGTGTACGGATATCATCTGATTATAGCTTAATGATGAATGCAGCCCGCAGAAAAAAGCGGACTGTTATTATTGTGCTGTCTGCCGCAGTACTGCTCCTGGCTCTGACAGGCCTGTTCACGGGGTCATCTCATATGTCCCTGCAGGATGCCTTCAGTGCGCTCCTTAACCGGAGCACCCCTGCCAATAACCGGATCATATGGAGCATCAGAATTCCCAGGGTGCTTGCAGCCATGATCGCAGGAGCAGGATTATCTGTTTCCGGCCTCATAATGCAGACAGTTCTGGGTAATCCCATGGCATCGCCTTCAACCCTTGGTATCACCAATGCTTCTGTATTCGGGGCAAACCTTTCCATAATAATCTCTTCAGGGGGATTCATGGCGATCAATCCCTTTTCCGCTTCATTATCCGCCCTGATATTTGCGGTCATCTCCGTTTTCATAGTATTGGGACTTTCACGCATAAAGTCATTTTCTCCCGGTGTGGTGGTTCTGTGCGGAATAACCCTTGGTGCAGTGTGGACTGCCGCAACCACCATACTTCAGTTTTATGCAACTGATGCCGGTCTGTCATCTGCGGTCATCTGGAGTTTCGGGGATCTGGGACGGGCCACATACACAACAGATCTGTTCATGCTGGCAGCAGTCTGCGGATGCAGCATTGTATTTATGGCATTCAGCTGGAAATTAAATGCATGCCTCAGCGGCGATTCAGCCGCTGCTGCCACAGGGGTAAATGTTCCCCTGCTGAGATTCATTTCACTGCTGCTTTCATCCCTGATAACCGCGGTATGCGTATCATTTCTTGGAATCATAGGATTTGTGGGAATCATATGTCCCCATATTACCAAAAAGCTTCTGGGGCAGGATCACAGATATACCATTCCCGTTTCCCTGCTGACCGGTGCAGCACTGCTGACAGCTGCAGATGTATTTTCAAGAATCATAGGCAACGGCTCAGCCGTTCCGGTTGGGGCAATAACATCCCTGCTGGGGGCACCCTTCTTCCTCATTATCATTATTTCAGGGAGGTCAGGAAAATGTTTGAAATAAATAATCTGTTCTTCCGCTACAGCAGAAATTCGGGGTATGTCCTGAATGATGTATCTCTGTCTCTTTCCCCGGGGGAAACAGGCATAATCCTGGGAAGAAACGGCGCAGGCAAGTCCACTCTTTTCAAAAATATCCTTGGTCAGCAAAAGCCCGAATCGGGAAAAATCTCATTGAACGGCGAAGACCTGACATCCATGTCCTTCAGAAAAAGGGCATTATACATATCATACGTTCCCCAGGATATCAGTTTCGGGGCGCTTACTGTATATGACTCTGTACTGATGGGGCGCCTGGGTTATTTTAATATACGTCCCGGACAGGAAGATCACACGGCTGTCCGGAATATCATAGAAGAGCTGGGACTGAATGAACTGGCCTGGCGTAATGCAGACGAACTGTCCGGAGGGGAAAAGCAGAAAGTCGCTGTGGCAAGAGCTATGGTAAGCAGCCCTGAGCTGATGATATTCGACGAACCTACAGGCAATCTTGATCTTGCAAATGAAGATCTGATCCTCAGGGAAACAGCCCGGGCTGTAAAAGACAGAAATATCTGCGTACTCTGCTCCGTCCATGATCTTAACCGGGCTCTTGATTTCGGCCACAGATTTTTCTTTATGAAAGACGGTCATGTAAAATATTCCGGAGGCTCCGAGTTATTTACTGAAGAAATCCTCAGGGATATCTTCGAAGTGGATGTTTCCGTAGAGCATATCCACGGAAGAAAAGTCATTCTGGGAGCAGGACTCAACCGGTAACAGCAGCAGTATATGTTATTTACACAGACTGCCTGGCATGGTATCTTTTTACGGATACTGTGCTTTTTTCATCCTGATAAAAAACGAAGGAGGTATAACAGATGTTGAATTTCAGAAAAATCATTGCCCTGACAGCAGCCGTGCTGACAGTGTCGGCTTTCCCGGTAAGTGGGGCTGAACCTGCCGGTGAAAATATTATTATAACAGATATGATAGGAAGGGAGCTGGATGTAACCCCGGGAAGCTACAGCCGCGTAGTGTGCATAGGCGCCGGTGCACTCAGAATGTACACATATATTTGCGGTTCGGAATATCTCTGCGGCGTCGAAGACATTGACAATACATCCCTTGAGGACCGGCCGAAAATGTTTGATTCTGCCGCAAGACCTTATATTATCGCATACGGAAATGATTTCACAGAACTGCCCTCCTGCGGTGTGGGAGGACCTAATGCCCAGACAGCGGAAGCTGAAATGATTCTGTCATGCAATCCAGATATCGTCATTTCATTTTACCAGGATGTTGAAAAGGAAGATGCCCTCCAGTCTCAGCTGGGGGTGCCGGTAGTCACACTCATGTCAGGTCCGGGAGGCGTATTTGATGAACGCTTCAAGGATTCCTTAAGACTCCTTGGAACCTTGTTTGAAAGGGAAGCCAGAGCTGAAGAGTTAATATTCTTTATTAATGCTGAGTCTGATGAAATATCTTCCAGGACCTCTGATATTCCCGAAGATACAAAGCCTTCCGTTTACATATGCGGCCTGGGCAACTGGGGCACCGCAAGCCATCTGACAACCGCACAGAATTACAATGTTTTTGATATCGCCCACATTAAAAATGTGGTACAGGGTCTCGAAGGGGGAATGCTCCAGACTATTGAAGAAGAAAAGTTCGTTTCTCTGGGCGGCGAGATGGATATAATGATCATGGACGCTGCTGCAGTAAAAAATATTGCAGCTTCCTATTCCGGGGACAATACCATGTTCGACGTATGCAAGGCGTGGAATAATAATGAGGTGTACATGGAAATGGCATATAATGCCTACTACACCAATTATGAAATCGCCCTTGCAAATGCATGGTTTGCAGGCAAATGTGTTTATCCGGAGCTGTTTAATGATATAGATATGACCGATAAAACAGATAAGATCACCGAAATGTTTCTGGGACAGCCCCTGGCAGATGAAATTTTCGCATACCCCACAAGCTTCGGGGGATATGGAAAAGTGGCTGCCGGAGACATTTTCCGGTAACCACTTTACTGTCATTTTTCATATTTTACAACTTCAACAAGATTGGTATGCTGGGGATTTCCGAAGGCATAAGGGGTAGGATGCAGAGATGTGAGAACATTTATGCATCCTCTTTTATCTGTCCCGCTTTCATCAGGAGTGTACCACGCCCCCTGAGCCATGGCTGTGACACCTTTCATTATACGTTCGGTAACCATCACGGGAATCTGTACTGTTCCCCTGTCATTCCTTACGATCACCATGTCTCCGTCTGATATTCCACGGACATCAGCATCCCCGGGATGTATCCACAGACAGTTAGGATCCAGCTTATCCATGGAATGGTTATTGTCATGAACACTGTGAGCCCGCCTCTTCGTGTGCCAGCCTATAAGCTGCAGCGGATACTTTGCAGTCAGGGGATCCCGGAAACCTTCAGGCTGGTCCACATATCCCGGTATGGCCGGGAAGTATTCTTTGTATCTGCCCTTAGCCACAGCATCGGAATATATCTCGATCTTTCCGCTCGTGGTCTTAAACGGATACCTCTCCGGGTCCCTGCATTCCTTTTCAAATGCTATCACAGGCTTCACCGGCCTGAATCTGTATATGCCCATTTTCTTAAACTCATCATAGCCGGGCATTTCAGGCTCTTTTTCCCTCAGTTCCGCGTATATGGCCCTGAGCCACTCTTCACAGGTCCTTCCTCCTGTGAATTCATCGCCGATTCCCAATCTGTATGCCAGCTCAGACATCCACTCATACTCAAACCTGCTCTCACCCACCGGCTCGGCCAGTTTATTATTGAAAGCATAATATTCGTTAAATCTCCATGGGGGAGTGAAGTTGTCGTTTTCCAGAAATGAAGTGGCCGGAAGCACCAGATCCGAATACATGGCACTGGCCGTCATGAATATATCACTTGTGACTATAAATTCACATTTTGAGGTATCTTTCAGAAGCTTCGCCGTGGCATTTATATCACTGTGCTGATTGATCAGTGTATTGCTGGCGATATTAAATATCATCTTAATATCACTGTCCAGCCTGAGTGTCCCTGTGTGTCCCGTATCTGAATATGCGGATGAAACAGATTTTACCCCATCGTATGAAGTCATGCGGTGACCGTGATCTACAGCTTCCGTCCAGCAGAAGCATGGTATCTTTCTGCCGTATGGGTTTTCCGGAATGGGCATCCCTGCTTCTGCATGGACCAGATATCCCCCGTGACCCCCTGCATGTCCTCCCGATATTCCTGCATTACCGCAGATAAGTGACAGCATTATTCCGCCCCTTACGGCCTGTTCTCCATAGGCGTGGCGCTGGTGGCCCAGTCCCTGCACCACTGCTGCAGGATGTGAGCCTGCATATTTTAAAGCCAGCTCGGTTATCTTCTGTGCCGGAATGCCTGTGATCTGTTCTGCCCAGGAAGGAGATTTGACTACGCCGTCCCTCACACCGGTAAGATATGACACATAAGAGTCATCAGGATCTGCACCCTCCGGCATATGCTCCGGATCAAAGCCTATGCAGCATCTGTCCAGAAAGTCTTTATCATAAAGTCCCCT
>JABUTA010000120.1:3453-9184 GCA_021443845.1 Parasporobacterium sp. | reverse complement strand
TGGGTTATGACAAAAGAACTGGAAAAGTAATATTAATGACAATATAACTTATCAACTAACAGTATTTCTTACCGTAAAAGGTAAGAGAAGAAGGAGAAAGACATGAAAAAAAGCAGAATTCTGACACTGGTAATCGCATTTGTGCTGATAGTCTCTTCTTTCACTGCTTATGCAGGCGAAGGCGCAGATGACGCAGGCAAGACAGTCACCGTAGGAACCATGATGGCAAACACAAGTATGGATCATATGGCAACACCCGGCGGTATTGCATTCGAACTTGTTTTCGAAGGCCTGTATGATGTTGATCCTGACACCAATGAAATAGTACCGCGTATCGCTGCAGAAATGCCGGAGCAGGTTGACGATGTAACATACAGAATCAAGCTGAAAGAAAACGTTACATTCTCAGACGGAACTCCTCTGACAGCTGAAGATATTCTCTACAGCTACAGACGTATGGGCAGTGACAACTGCAAGGAAAAGGCAACATATTCAATCTTCGATTTTGACAACTGCGTTGCTGAAGATGACCATACTGTCGTATTAAAGACATTTGAGCCAAACGGCAATGTGATGAATGCTATCTCTGCATTAGCTGATATAGTAAGCAAGGACTTCTACGAAACAGTTTCTGATGCAGATCTCTGGGACAAGACCTGCGGTACCGGTCCTTATATCATTGAAGAAAACGTTTCAGGATCACACTACAAACTGACACTTCGTGAGGACTACTGGGATAAAGATGCAATGCCTGATGTACAGACCTTCATCATCAAGTCATATACTGAAATGTCCACAATGTACACAGATTTTGCAAACGGAACTATTGACCTTATCATGGGTCTTAACGAAAGCAATACAAATCATCTCCTGGAAGGTGAAGTTGCCAATGCAACTGTAATGACAGTACCTACTTTCGCAGTAGATTACCTTATCCTTCCTGAAGACGTGGAAGTATTACAGGATGTTCGTGTACGTGAAGCAATCGCAATCGCAATTGACTGGGCAGATGTTGTTGACAATGCATATGGCTCATTAGGCAGCGTTGCAACTTCTATGCTTCCTTCAAACTCACCATACTATAAGAACGAAGGCGCTTTTGAATACGACCCTGACCGTGCAATAGAACTTCTTGCAGAAGCAGGATTTGAAAATGGTCTGGAGCTTAATGTGCTTTCAACATCTGATACATCAGCAATCCGTATCCATGAAACAATCCAGGCATATCTTGCAGGTGTTGGTATAACAATGAATTTCCAGACACAGGAAACCAGTGCATTAATGCCTTCAATCGCAATGGGCGGTGCCTCTGACATGTTCGTACTTATGTGTATGTCAGCTCCTTCTGTAGGAACACCTTCACAGGTATTCTTACACGCAAATGATGACTCTCCGCTGGTAACCTGCCAGATCAATGATCCTGAGTACAATGTACTTTGGGACAACTTCGGATCAGCACTTACAGAAGAAGCAAAGAAGGATGCAGCATATGCCCTTCAGGATTGGCACAAAGAAAACATCAGATACATTCCTATCGGAGAAAAGAATTATGCATACGCATACAATAATGTGAAGATTGCCAAGGCAACTCTGACATGCGAAGCAAATGCGGAACTTCGTTTTATCAAATTAAACTGATCATTTAAATACCCGATTGATCAATACAAAAAGAAAAATGTTGCAGGTGCCCTTAAGGGTACCTGCAATGTAAATTAATCAGGAATGATCTGCAGTGCAGCAGGGAAAAGTTATGATACGATTCATTATTAAAAGAATACTCCTGTTTATTCCGGTAATCATCGGAGTATTGTTCATTATTTTTACAATAAATTATTTCACACCGTCAGATCCGGTATATTCGATTCTCGGATCGAACATAACACAGGAGGAATACCAGGCAAAAGAGAAGGAGCTGGGACTTGATCAGCCCTTCCTTGTACAGTTCTTTAATTATGCCGGGAAGCTTGTGACTAAGGGCGACATGGGCGTAAGCTACATCAACAAGAGGCCTGTAATAGACCAGATCTGGGAGCGGGCTCCCAAGACACTTCTGCTGGGTCTCATCGGTATGTGCATTACAGTACTCATCGGTGTTCCTGCGGGCATTATTTCCGCCACAAAGCAGAATTCGGCGCTGGACTATTCCGTGACAGGGGTTTCGCTGGTGTTTGCATCCATGCCAAACTTCTGGCTGGGTCTTATGCTCATGCTTATATTCTCATTAAAGCTTAAATGGCTGCCTGCGTCAGACTATTCCACATGGCTTGGGTGGGTTCTGCCCTGTGTAACACTGGGTCTGGGACCTCTTGCCAACGTGTCAAGAATCACCCGTTCCAGCATGCTGGATGTTATCAGGCAGGATTATATCCGGACCGCCAGGGCAAAGGGCCTTACGGAGAGGAAGATTATTTTCCGCCATGCCCTTAAGAATGCGCTTATTCCCGTTGTTACGGTTATCGGATTCATGCTCAGTATGATAATGGGAGGTTCTGCGGTTATTGAAGGTATCTTTAATTTCCCGGGTATCGGATTCATGCTCATGACAGCTATTTCCCAGGCAGATTATCCATTGATCATGGGAACTGTATTGTTCATTTCCATATTCGTATGTCTTATCAACCTTCTTGTTGATATTGTCTATGGCTTTATAGATCCGAGAATCAAGGCTCTTTATGTCAAGCCTAAGGCACCGAAAGCAGAAAGGCAGGTGAAGGCAGCATGAGTTCAGGAAATAAAACTCAGTCATATCTCAGTGACGGAGGAAAAAAGCACAGTCAGTGGGGAGATATCTGGTTCAGGCTTCGCCACAATGTGCCGGCTATGATCTGTCTTGGTGTGATCATCTTACTTATAATCGTGGTTGTTTTTGCAGATGTGATAGCTCCGTATGACTATGCGAAAATGAGTCCGAAGGAAAAATTCATGTATCCGTGTGCAGAACACTGGCTGGGAACTGACAACTATGGACGTGATATACTGAGCAGGATCATTTACGGAGGACGGATTTCTCTCCTGGTTTCTGTCCTGGCAGTTGTCATCAGTCTGATCATCGGCGGATTTCTTGGAGTACTGGCGGGATACTTTGGCGGCATGTACGATAATATCGCCATGAGAGTCATGGATATACTCATGGGTATACCATCATTTCTGCTGGCGGTCTGCGTCTCGGCAGCATTGGGTACAGGTATATTAAATACGGCAATAGCGATAGCGGTGTCAGGCATACCTTCCTACGCCCGTCTTCTGAGAGCCCAGGTTATGGCGATAAAGGGCGGGGAGTATATTGAAGTAGCCCGTTCTCTTGGAAATTCAGATATGAGGATTATTCTCAAGCATATTATTCCGAATGTCCTTTCTCCGATAATCGTTCAGTCAACGCTTAACATCGGTGCGTTTATCATGGCAATTTCAGGTCTCAGCTTTGTAGGTCTGGGAGTTCAGCCGCCTATTCCGGAATGGGGATCGATCATGTCTGCAGGACGTGACTTCTTCAGAGACTTTTATCCGATCGTAACATTCCCGGGTATTGCAATCCTGATAACACTGGTGTCTTTCAATCTGCTTGGTGACGGACTCAGGGATGCAATGGATCCTAAGCTTAGACAGTAACGGAGGGTGAAAATGTCTGAAAAATTATTGGAAGTTAAGGACCTTACGGTCCAGTTCAATACAACGCCGGGAATAGTCCGGGCAGTTAACGGTGTAAGCTTCGATCTTGAATCGGGTGATGTACTTGGCATGGTAGGAGAGACCGGTGCAGGCAAGTCTACAACGGCACTCAGTATTTTACGTCTTATCCCGAACCCGCCGGGAAAGATCCCCTGCGGCGAAATACTTTTTCAGGGACAGGATCTGCTGAAAGTATCGGAAGCGGAAATGCGGAAAATCCGTGGAGGAGACATCGCAATGATATTCCAGGATCCCATGACGGCCCTGAATCCGGTTGTTCGAATAGAAGACCAGATAGCAGAAGCTTTGTTCACACATCAGCTGGTAACAAAGCAGGATGCCATGAAAAAAACACATGAACTCCTGGAGAGGGTAGGCATTGCCAAAGTCAGAGGCGGCGATTTTCCCCACCAGCTTTCAGGTGGAATGAAGCAGAGAGTTGTCATAGCCATGGCACTGGCATGTAATCCCAAGCTGATCATTGCAGATGAGCCTACAACAGCATTGGATGTTACGATACAGGCTCAGATCCTTGATATGATGCGTTCTCTCACGCAGGACCTGGGAACTTCCATGATCCTTATCACACATGATCTGGGAGTTGTTGCGGAGACATGCAATAAGGTTGTGATCATGTATGCGGGAGAAGTTGTGGAGCAGGGCAGTCTGGAAGATATTTTTGACCGCACCGCCCATCCTTATACCCAGAGGCTTTTTGAGGCACTGCCGAGTCTCGATAAAAAAGTGGATATGCTGAATCCTATAGAAGGACTTATGCCTGATTCTATAGATCTGCCAAAGGGATGTAAGTTCAATCCGAGATGCAGTCTTGCTACTGAGGAATGCAGGAAAGACATTCCGGAGATGAAAGAGTTAACAAAAGGGCATTTTGTAAGATGCATTAAATGCACCGCCCTGCAGGAGGAAAACCGAAATGGACGATAAAAGGATTTTGCTGGAAGCCAAAGACCTGAAAAAATACTTTAAGACACCGATGGGATACCTCCATGCAGTAGACGGCGTCAGCTTTACCATTGAGGAAGGGACAACACTTGGTATAGTTGGTGAGTCCGGCTGCGGAAAGAGCACACTGGGACGTGCGCTTATAGGTCTCAATGAACCCACAGGCGGACAGGTGATTTTTAATGGTAATGATATTACCCATGTAAGCAAGAAACGCAGAAAACAGCTGTTTACCGATATGCAGATGATATTCCAGGATCCGTTTTCTTCACTGGACCCCAGAATGTGCGTTGCGGACCTTATCGGAGAGCCGCTGGATGTTTATAGGGCATACACGAGCAAGACAGACCGTGAGAAAAAGATCGCGGAACTGATGGATACAGTAGGGCTTGCAAGACGTGTGGCTTACGCTTTCCCCCATCAGCTTGACGGCGGAAGAAGGCAGAGAATCGGTGTTGCCCGGGCGCTGGCACTGGATCCGAAGCTTGTTGTGTGCGATGAGCCGGTATCCGCGCTGGATGTTTCAATCCAGGCCCAGATACTTAACCTGCTGAAACAGCTGCAGAAAGACATTGGGCTGACATACGTATTCATCACCCATGATCTTTCTGTTGTAAAGCATATTTCCCATAAGATACTTATAATGTATATGGGATGTCTGGTTGAGATGTGTGAGACTGAAGAATTCTTCAGGAATCCGACGCATCCGTATTCAAAGGGTCTGTTAAGTGCGATTCCGATTCCCAGCATTCATGTTGAAAGAAACCGTATCCATATGGATGGTGAGATCACTTCACCTATTGAGCCGGCTCCGGGATGCCGTTTTGCACCCAGATGCCGCAGCACATGTTCAAAATGTTTCAGCGTAACCCCTGAATTGAAGGAAATATCCCCGGGACATTTCTGCGCATGCCATATGAACGAAAACTGAAAGGATTTACGGATCGGATGGAGTCTTTCCTGATCATAGCCTGCAATATTCTGTTTATTGCAGGAATGTACTTTATTATCGTGTATCTGATACTGGACGGCAGGCGTTTCAAAATCGAACGGCAGTTTTCTTCCGTGCGGGATGTGATTCCGTCTTACCTTGATGATC
>JABUTA010000120.1:0-2542 GCA_021443845.1 Parasporobacterium sp. | reverse complement strand
AAACTGATCAGGGAGCCGATTCCGTTTGGCATCCATCCTCATAAACCGGATGACCCGGACGGCCGTGTGCTTGCAGTTGATGTTGAGAGAGGTCTTGCCGTAGTGGCAATAGATGTTCATGGCATTGTTTCTCCGTATGTGGTACCGGATGAGATAAGTACTGTATTTGCACCGGGATCACTGTCAGGGGTACTCAAAAAGGCAATGGACGAGATTGCGGCAAATACCTACGGAACCCGTATGGAAATGCCTGCAAGCGCGATCACATATACCATTGTGAGATATCAGAAGGGAGAACTCATGGGCATCCATCAGTGGAGTTTAAGCCAGGGTCCCGGAGCAAGGTCTCCATGGGAAGTAATGGGATAAACACCGGAATAAAATAAGCAAAAGTAAAATGCCGCCGGAGCTGTGCCATAGCTCCGGCGGTTTATTATCCAATGAATGAAGGTGCATATTTCGCGGCGACCGTGACAGCCTCGATCATGCTGATCTCACTGACCAGATTCTTTCCGGCTATGTCAAATGCCGTTCCATGGTCCACGGATGTCCTTAATATGGGCATGCCGCTGGTAACGGATATGGTCTTTTGGTGCATCCGGACATCTGACGGTAAGAGTGAATTCCGTTATTTTTATATGGTTATTATGGATAATAAGTTATATAATAAATCCGTTTTTGATTGAAAAACCTTTACACGGCATCCGTCTGAGGGATAAAAACAAATCGGGAACATACAGTACGGAGAACTGAGATAAATTAATATACAAAGAGGGAAAATATATGGATATTCTGATATTGCTCAGGCAGATGGTGATCCTGCTTATTGTAATAATAGTCGGGTATGTTATCAGCAGGATAGGGATTCTGAAGAACGGGGGCAGCGCATCCCTGTCCAGGATGGTTGTATATGTATTCAACCCGGCCCTGATCATATCAAGCGTAGTGAACAGCTCAGTAGAGGATACAGGAACAGTTTATATAACATTCCTTATAGCCGCCGTAAGCTATGTATTCCTTATAATATGCGGCTGGGTACTGGGAAAGATCTTCGGGAAGGAAGCAGAGGAGAGAATCACCTGGAATCTTCTGACGGTTTTTGCCAATGTGGGGTTCATGGGAATACCTGTAGTTACCGCCCTGTACGGAACCGAAAAACTGATATATGTGGCAATATTCATACTGGAATATAATCTTCTTGCATATACCTACGGGACATTCTGCGCATCAAAGGATAAAGCCGGGAAACTGTTTACAAAGGCAAATTTAAAATCCCTCGTAAACGTGGGGACTGTTGCATGCGTCATTGCCTTTGCAGTTTTCCTGTTCAGGGTACCGGTACCGCAGGTTATCAGCCAGCCTCTGTCATATCTGGGCAACTGTGCGACCCCGGTATCACTTCTCGTACTGGGCATATCCATTGCAGAGCAGGGAGGATGGAAAAGAGTGTTTACGGATGTGAAAGCATACAGGCTTTCTGCATTCAAGCTTATAGCAGTCCCTGTTATTGCATGCCTTATCCTTTCATTATTCAGGTTAAGCCCGGAAATAGCAGGCATAACACTTATAATGATAGCAATGCCCTGCGGAAACCTTCCTCTGATGCTCATGAAGAATGCAGGATATGAGGCAAATATGTGCTGCAACGCCATAATAATGACCACCATCCTTTCAGTAGGGACCATACCGCTGATAAGCCTGTTATACAATGTACTGCAGGTCTGATAAGATGCAGCGTACACCTGAAAGATAACGGAATAAGCATAAAAAAAGCTGCCGCACCGGATCGATGCGGCAGCTTTTATATAAAAGCCGATTATTCTTTTTCTACTTTTATTTCTTCTCCCTCCATGCTGAGGAAAACATTTACATCAGGTTCGATATAAGAAATCTTAACCTTGCCGTCTTTGATCTCTTCTACGACAGGGAAGAGTGAGCCGTCAGTCGGGTTCTTGATCTCTTCAAGCTTCATGCCGTAGCAGTTGTATACGAAGATATCGCCTGAGAGGCTTTCCGCTGTGAAGAATACGCCTGTATCAGCATCGATCTTGCCTGAGTTGCCCTTAACGCCCCTTACGCTCCATGCTTCGGAACCGTCGCAGAGATTCAGGACTTTTAATCTGCCGTCGGCAATGTAATAGTATTTGCCTTCGCTTACGCCGAGGTCTGTGAACTTGCTGTTCTGTGCAACGCCCTTGCTTTCATCCTTGATCGTCCATACAGCATTGCCGTCCTTGTCAAGTGCTGTGATCTCAGCGGTTTCGGCATCTTCTGTGCACTCAGCCTTAAGTTCAACTTTTTCGATACTTTCTGCAGCAAGTTTGTTTTCTGCGGTCTTTTCAACTACAACAGAACACTGTGACAGGCAGATCCATCCGCTGATTCCGTTGTATTCACAGTAGCCCCACTTTGTTGCTACTGCATTATCATATGCAGATTCCTTTGAGATGTGCAGAGGCTTGCCGTTTTCGAATACCTGAACTACTGCGTAGCTGAGTCCGGCATCTTTTCTCTGATTTAACACACCCTCGGATGAGCTTAC
>JABUTA010000011.1 GCA_021443845.1 Parasporobacterium sp. | reverse complement strand
AAAGAATTTGAACTAGATTTTGTAGGCGGAACAGATCATACCCTTACCACTACTATTGTCAACGGACGTGGATTTACAGGTGTTATGGTTGCATGGCTTGCCAAATTCAACCCGGTGTTCATGGTTGTCACAAGCTTCCTGCTGGTATTCCTTCAGAGAGGTTCTGCGGAGATAACCACAAGCTACGGCCTCAACCAGTCCTATGGTGATATTATCACAGGTATCATCCTGTTTTTCATTATCGGCTGTGAATTCTTCCTGAATTATCAGATCCATTTCAGGAAATCTCATAAGGAGGTGGCATAATGTTAAACTTCTTACTGCAGTTTATTCCCCGTGCCGTAGGTCAGGGCGTGCCTCTGATGTTCGGTGCCGTAGGTGAAACCATAACAGAACGTTCAGGCAATCTGAACCTTGGTACTGCCGGTATCATGTATGTAGGCGGTATCTGCGGTGTCATAGGTGCATTCCTTTACGAAACGAAGACTCCTGCAGAGCAGATGTCAGGCTTTCTGGCCATAATGATTCCTTTATTATGCTGCCTTGTGGGATCACTCCTCATGGGATTGATTTACTGCTTCCTTACAGTTACATTAAGAGCGAACCAGAACGTTACAGGTCTTGCAATGACCACCTTCGGCGTTGGTTTCGGCAACTTCTTCGGAGGCTCTCTTATCAAGCTTTCCGGTGCAGATGTTCCTTCCATAACATTATCGAAGACAAGCCAGTTCTTCAGTGCCAAGCTTCCTTTTGCCAAGGACCTGGGCTGGTTCGGACAGCTGTTCCTTTCATACAGCTTCCTTGCATACGTTGCTGTTGCCCTGGCAATCATAGCTTCCATAGTGATCTTCCGTACAAAGGTAGGTCTGGAGCTTAGAGCTGTGGGAGAGAATCCTGCAACAGCTGATGCAGCCGGTATCAATGTTACCAGATATAAATATATGGCTACATGCATAGGTGCAATGGTTTCCGGTCTGGGCGGTCTCTACTATGTTATGGACTACGCATGCGGCGTATGGTCCAACGATGCTTTCGGCGACAGAGGATGGCTGGCTATAGCCCTCGTTATCTTCACCATCTGGCGTCCGGCACACAGCATCTGGGCATCCATACTTTTTGGCGGCCTTTATATCCTGCATATATTCATTCCTTCAGGAACGAACCTTGCGATCAAGGAACTGTATCAGATGGCACCGTATGTTGTTACCATCATCGTGCTGATATTCACATCTCTTCGTAACAAGAGAGAGAATCAGCCGCCTCAGTCATTGGGCCTCAGCTACTTCCGTGAGGACAGATAAATCTATAACACAGATCCCTGCTTCAGCCGGACTGAGGCAGGGATTTTTTACAGGCTGACATATCTGTAATTTATATGACAGGAAAAATCATATATTTTCTGTTAATATCAGGACATCGAAGGAATGCCCGCGGCAGAATGAAACATCATGACTGCTTAAGCGTTTTTAAACAATTGAGAAAGGAGACCTCAGTGGAGTGGTTAACTGCTGTTAAAGAAGCCATAAATTATATGGAAGATAATCTTCTCACAGTTAAAGGGCCTGAGGAGGTTGCGGAGCATGTTTATATGTCTTCAATGAATATGCAGAGCGGCTTCCGGATTCTGACCGGATTTACCTTAGGAGAATATATCCGAAACAGGAGACTGTATAAGGCAGCACAGGAGCTTGTCAATTCGGATGAAAAAGTAATCGATATCGCCTTAAAGTACGGATATGAAACTCCGGAAGCTTTTACAAAGGCATTCAGGAGATTTCATGATGCATCCCCGTCAGAGGTACGGAAACATCCTTCGAAAATCAAAGCATTTACGAGGCTGAAAATAACAATTACGGTTCAGGGAGGATATGAAATGGATTATAAGATTGAAAAGATGCAGAACTTCAGGGTAATAGGATTTGAAAGGATATTCAGAGCTGAGGGCTCCTATAAGACTATTCCAGAGTTCTGGAAAGAAGTATTCACTCCTTATATGGAAGGCGTATACAACGGAAAAGTTCCCGAAACTGACCTGGAAAAGGCGGTAAAGGATAATCAGATAGGAGAATTCGGTATATGCATCGATGACATGGGTTGCAGCGGGCAGTTCAGATACATGATCGCCGGACTCTACAGGGGCGGCCCGGTACCGAAGGGGCTCAGAATATACAGCATTCCTGCTAAGCTCTGGGCAAAGTTTAAATGTACAGGGCCTCTGCCCCAGGCAATGCAGTCAGTAAACACAAAGATTTTCAAAGAATGGCTGCCGGGAAACAAGGAATACAGAATCGGCGGAGACTACAACATAGAATGGTATTCATTTGACAAAAAGACTACCGAT
Organism: Parasporobacterium sp.; assembly: GCA_021443845.1. GTDB lineage: Bacteria > Bacillota > Clostridia > Lachnospirales > Lachnospiraceae > RGIG5612. The sequence continues at coordinate 23,583 of JABUTA010000011.1, read as the reverse complement.
CCGGATTACGAAAGCGAAATATGGATTCCTGTATATACGAAGGCTGAAAAACAATGAGACTCTAATAAGGTTAAGACTTCTTCATAATCACATTTGCGCTGAAAACATTGTTGGAAACCTTCCAGACAAAACTTCCATTATATTTCTTTGCAATATCACTGATAATCTCTGTTCCAAATCCATGCAGGGATTTATCTGCTTTGGAGGTAATAAGAATATGCTTGTCAGTAGAAGACGTTAATGGGACAGATGTACAGCTGTTGATAACATTGATAGAGATATAGCTTTCCATGTTTATGATCTTTATCTCTGCAAATCCATTTTCTTCCCGCTCTGCTGCTTCAAGGGCATTATCCAGAAGGTTTGTTACTACTGAGGAAATATCAATCGAATCAATGGATATTTCAGGGATAGAATCAAGCTTATAAGAAAAAGTAATATTTCGTTCTTTGGCAAGTCCAGCTTTATTTGCAATTATTGCATCGATTATACCGTGCCCTGATGATTGAGAAAGGCCGATTGTTGTACCCTCAATCTGTGTAACAGACTGGTCAATCAGGCTGACAGCTTCTTTTATGTTATTATTTTTAATAAGAGTGTTAAGAAGTAATAAATTATTCTTAATATCATGACGCATTTTTTTGATAACACGCATATTCTCGGTCTGTGAGAGCAGGCTTTCTTCGATGGAGGAATAGTTGTTTCTGAGTATGTGAATTTTCTCGTTCTCCTTGAATGTTGCGGCGACAAAAGTGAGAAAGTGGATAATAAACAGACTCATAATAAAGAAAATTAAAAACAATGCAGTATATAAGTATTCTGTTGATTTGGAAGGATTGCTGTCAGGATAGGCAGTCATGAATAGTATTGTAATAATCAGGAATGCTCCCATAACAACATTAAACATAAGCCATATTTTTTTTGTGAAACTTAATGCGATTTTATGCATCATCCTATAAATAAGGAATAAGGTCACAGCATCAATTATCTTTACAAATGCACATATAATAGCTCGCTGAATTAAGTTGCCATAGAAGATAAGAAGTATATTATTATCTGAAAAAATGGTTAACACGTTGCCGATGACAAGATCTATAATGCACAGCAGGTAACAGAACATAATGAAAAAACCACTTGGGATATAAATGCATGTGTTATATACTATCAGGCACAGTACGGTTCCCGATAGTATAGAAGCGGGAATCTTAATCAATAATGCAGTGTTGACAAGTGCATAATCCAGAATGGATTTAACAATAACAGATGCAATGAATATATACCAATGATTTTTGCTTTTGTGCTGAAGAAATCTGTCAATGAATAAAAAGAAGCAGATATTTTCGAACAGGCATAATGATATTTCCAATATAGAATTTGCCATCAGTTGCTGAGTTCCTCCATTATATGATTATTAAATGCAGATAATAGTGTCTTAACCTTTCTTCTGCTGACAGGAAAACAGTCATTGTTATCAAAAATAATGCGATCATTATGGATTTCTTTTATACGCCTTACATTGATCAGGTAATTCCTTGAACTTTCAATGAAGCCAAGACTGCTGAACTTATTGATTATGTTTCTGAAAACTGATTCTTTCAACAGGACTTCTTCGGAAAGAGTTTTCAGATAGATGTGCTGATTTACGGTATAAACCCCGAGAATATTGTTTATTGGAATTTTTGCAGAAATCAGTTCGCCACTACGATATATTTCCATTACTTCATATGAAGCATTTTGTTCAGCGCTTTTTTGCATTACCCTTGTAAGTTCAGGAATATAAGTCATTGGATTATCAGATTTTGTGATAAAAGCATCTACCTGATATTTCAATGTGTCGAATACTTCCTGGGGATATGAGGAGACGAAAACAAGACAGAATGACCTGTCAATTTCTCTGAGGTTTCTTGCAAGTTCTTTTCCGTTGATTTCAGGCATTTCAATATCCAGAATGATTATGTCCGGTATGTTGTCTGGGTTGATACTGTGGAGAAGCGTGATTCCATCCTTATAATAAGTGACGTTTATTGGCAGGCTGGATTCCAGACTTGCCTTATTAAGGCATGATTTTAGCTCATTTCTAAAAAAATCAATATTATCATCGCATACTGCTATTGAAATCATCTTAATGCTGTTCCCCATAATGTCTGACTTGTTCATATTATAAAAAAGTGGCCACAGAATATCAAATGAATCTTATTTCTGTGGCCATGTTGATTATTATTTCTTAAACTGTTTTATTCCTTTCGGGGCTTTTGGCTGATATGTCCATCCTGTACAGTTTGTATTATTTGATACCTTGATACTGCGTTCGGCAACTTTAGCGAGAAGCCTTAATACTGTCTTTTTCATTTTTTCCTCCTTTCAACAATGCGATAATAAGTAGTAATGAATCTGTGATCATCGAATATGATAATGGCAGACAGATAATACTGCAGTTCATTACGAATGTTATGGTCTGGATGAGCAATAAGATAAACGTAATAATCCGGGAAATACACTTATACCGGTGTTTTTCAATATCTGAAAGCGGATTATTAAGACAAACTACAGGTGCACATATTATTAATGGTACAGCTGAAATATTTGATAATACAAACATTATATGCACCAATGTGTTGCTTTTTGTGAATACGAGTACCAGTAGCATGAAATAAATCAGCAATGATAAAACTGTGCACTTTAGTGATGAATTGCAATGGTAACCTCCGGAAAATTGCCTTTGCAGTACAAACGCTGTCGTGAAAATAATACTTGGAATAAGCGTCCCTGTAATCAATGCTGTGACAAGTATTATCAAATACATGAGTATTGATATGTAAAGTCTCTCGAATCCATATGAGTAGTATTCCGCTACATTTTTTTCTACGATTTCTTCTTGCACCAGCTCTTTAGATAATCTGTCTGATAAGCATTTCATTTATTACTGCCTCCGACATTCCTTATACAATAACTGATCATGTTGCACAATTGTTTTTGGCTGAGTGGTCAGAATTGGGGGGGGTGAATGGTCAAACGTTTTACCACTCAATGGCTATTTTTGACCACTCAACATTTAATTGTTGAAAAGATAAACAGTGGATGATAAAAGGGAATTGAGCTCGTACTTATCAATCAACAGAAATTACCGGGTAATGTGTTGAAAATATGAAAAGTGTAAAAATACTATGGATTTACAGTTTGAATCGGAGGTTTAATAATGAGAAAAATAGTGGTTAAAAAGATAGTAGTCTTATCAATTATTGCCGTTGTCATATTTGGATGTTCAAATGCTTATGCGTCTACAGAAAATGAGGATATGTCATATCCTGAAACATACAATGCATCAACATATAATCCGTATATTTATGTATTAATATGCCAATATGGAGATCAAAATCTGGATGTGAGTTTTTTACAAAGGTGTTTACATGATATCGGCTATTACAATGGAAGTATTGATGGTGCATTTGGAAACATGACGTACAATGCTGTATGTAATTATCAGACCGCTAAAAATTTAGATGTGGATGGAGTTTGCGGTCCGGCCACATGGAGAGCAATATTAACAACATATGTTTATACTTGTGGAATTCATCAAATGGCCTCAGTGGCAAGTGGATATAACTGCTTTGTTGGAAGTGTGGATGAGACACCTGGTATATTTTATTTAAAGGTTGGAAATAATGACTATGTAATCGTAAGATATGCAGTCTGACGAATAATATGGAATAAATGAATAAATGTTGCTTTAATCAATTAATAGAGTGACACATTTGTGCCTGTTTATGGCGGTCTTCAAGTTATTTATGAAGATCGCCTATTCGTATTTATAAGAAGACGTAAATTGTGTGCTTAATAGTATAAAAATTATATTTATAACAAGAAAAACTATAAGGAGGATTACTCATAACATGGCTTGTGAAAAACTTGGGCGTAAGAGAATAATAATACGCATATTGATAATTGTGGGATTAACCATAGGATTTATTGTTGCAATGATTGTAATTGCTTTATTTGTGCTCTTTAGGGGACCATCTGAGACAGCACGTATCGAATGGATAAATATGTTTAATGAAACCAGTCAGATGAAATGGCTTCCGGAATTGTTTCTTTCAAAGGAGCAGGTGGACGAGATCATCAATTCCAACCAGGTCAGTTTGGTAGAGGATGGAACGGGTTCGGATATGGATGTCATTGATATTACACAGACTACAGATGAAATAGAGATTATCGATGTAAAGGGTGAATTGTTTCAGGGAAAGATGATGATTATTCATGACCCTTCAAAAGTGTTTCTTGGTACTGTTCCGGAATTTTACGAAGGAGCAGGTCAGACTGTCAAGGACATGATCAGTAACTATAGCGATGCCATCGGTGGAATAAATGCCGGTGATTTTATTGATCTGGGTGCTGATAATTCATTTACTGCCATGCCTTCAGGTCTTGTAATTTCTGATGGTCAGATAGTATTTTGCGAATCCGATGATTATGACACACCATATAATATTACTGGTATTACAAATGATAATAAGCTTGTTCTAGGGAACATTTCAGCAAACGAAGCCATTGAGATGGGAATCCGCGATGCTGTTTATACAAATGAAATCACAACTGGACCGTTCCTGATAATTAATGGGAAATCTATGATTGAGGAAGTTCCGGATTCATCGGTGTATGGAGGTGGCGTAAATCCGCGTACGGTTATTGGTCAGAGGCGGGACGGGGCAATCTGTTTTCTTGTCATTGATGGAGGTCAGGCAAGCTCATTTGGTGCAACGTTTGTTGATTTGATTTATCTCCTTCAGGATTATGATGTGTATAATGCATGCGCTATGGATGGCGGTACTTCATCACAGATGGTTTATCAAGGAGAAATTTTGAATCACCCATATTCAGGAACCCCAAGAAAGTGCCCAACTGCATGGATGGTACGACAATAATTTAAAACCAGTTAATTACAAAAGGAATATAAATATGCAAGATAAATATAATAATGATTATGCGGGGACGGTAACGAGACGGAAGAACTCAAGTACAGAAAGCCATGCATCAAAGAATATGAGAAATATTACAACATCAAATGGAGAACACAGAAGAAAATCAGCAGAAAGCAGGAATGTGAACAAAACATTTTCTGGAAAAAGAAAAAGTAATACTTTTAAAAAGCGTTTGCTTGTATATTCAGCTTTTCTTGTATGTGTGATAATTACAGGAGCAATTCTTTTCTCTTCATATCTCAGTTCATATGAAAAGAGCCGTCCTTATGTAACTGCGTCGTCTATTACAAAGAGTTTTTTATCTGCAGAGGGGCTTGATAAGCTGCTTAAAGATAATGAAGATAAGCTGGATGTAACAGGTGAAATGGATTCCGTTTTTGCATCATATGAATCAAAGGTTGTGGGGAAACAGATTTCTTATATTCAGAATAGTGAAAATAGAACTGACGCACCATCATTTGACATTATTGCTGATAATGAGGTTGTGGCTAAGGTATGCCTGGAACATGAAGGTTCAGCAGGCTGGGGCTTCCAGAGCTGGAAAATCAAAAAAATGAATATTGGCCAATATATACCAAATATGACAGAGTACATGGTTGTTGTACCACAGGGTTCAACTGTATATCTTGATGGTATAATGCTTGATTCCATGCATATTATAGATTCTGGGACACCGCAGATACTTCAAAATGTCAAAAAGTTTCTGAATACCGTGCCTGCATATGACACATATAGAATTACGTCAATGGCTGAGCCTTCCGTAACTGCAAAGGATTCAACAGGCAAAGATATTACATTAACGACATCAGACACTACATTATCAGCAGCTAATACAAGTCAGGAATTTATTGATGAAGTGATGCCTAATACAGAGGCAACACTTGAATGTTATGCAAAACATTTTATTCATGAAAGTTATAACTTAAATGCATATATGTTACCGGGAACACCGTTTTATATTTCAATATTTGGGGAAGATGGAACCTATGGAGTTGATACTTCTCTGTATAATTATGAATATGTTTCAGATTATGGATTTACAGAAAAGAATATAACAAACTTCGTTAAATATGCGGATAATTGTTACACTGTTGATGTGCAGTATAATATGTACGTTGATTTCTCAGATGACAGTTTTAGCGATAATGATCAGCAATTGGATGCAACATGGGTGTTTGTGTATGATGATGATAAAAACGACTGGTTTCTAGCAGATTGCCAATATCATTAAATAATCGCTGCACGTATTTGTCCGGTTGCCTTCTCAGTGCACACACATTGGCTCTTTTGATTTTTAGGGGGCATAAATGCGTATAAAATAATGCTTTGATTTACAGACTATGACAGTATAGTTTCCTCTCGTGGGAAATTCTTGTTGTTCTGCAAAATTGCTGAAAAAATCCCGGCAGTTCTGGCCGGGATTTTTTAAATCAAAGTTTTAGTTCGGGCTTGAGTATCGGTTCGTCGGTATCCGGCAGCAGTCCGTCCCTTCTGAGGGCCATGGTCATTGCTTCCATATCAACTTCAACCTTCAGCTTGTCTTTGTCAAAAAGGCCTGCATACATATTGCCCATGGCGGAATTCATGTCATCAAGATAGAGCATGACCTTTTCCGGAATCTGGGGAGTGTCAAGAGCATTGCCCGATTCCATATTCTGGTATCTTTCAGCCACATTTTTCAGCGTAGGTATGTAATAACTGAACAGCTGGGAGGAAGAACGGACATTATCGGGTTTGTCTTTAAGAGCCTTAAGTATCCTGTCAATCTCATCGCAGATCTGTGCACCTCTGCGTCCGATGTCAGAATTGGTGATACGGGAAAATATCATCCTGATACTTACCAGCTCGGACTGGGAGCTCCTGATGACATCCTTCTGTTCAAGAGTAAGCTCAGGCTTTCCGGGTTCAGGAAGCACTTTTGCTTTATTTCTGCCGGAGACACGGGCCAGGACAAATGCCCCGACTCCGAATAGTACTACTGCAGCAGCAACGATTATCAATACGGTGATCATGGTGAATTCTCCCTGTGTCAGCCGACAGTTTCAGCATCGACGTATTCTGCCGTCTCCGGAACAGCTGTCTCACCGGGAACGGTATTTCTTATGTCCAGCAGTTTCTGCTTAAGTGCTGCTTCAATCTGACCAAGTTCATTTTCGGCATCACGGCGTTTTGAACGGCCTTCTTCCTGGATACGGATTACTTCGGTGAGGGAAGTTATAAGCTGTTCATTTGCGTATTTTACTGCCTCCAGACCGACTATTCCTCGTTCACTTTCTTCTGCTATTGCCACAGTGCTCTGTTTTAATTTTTCAGAGTTTTCCCGGATAAGCTCATCCGTAAAGTCAGTTACCAGCTTCTGTGCCTTCATGGCTTCTTCGGAATGGGCCATTCCCATAGCCAGGACCATCTGGTTCTTCCAGAGAGGAATGGTGTTGTTGATGGTGGACTGGATTTTTTCCGTCATCAGTGTATCAGAGTTCTGTATAAGCCTTATCTGAGGAGCCATCTGCATGCTGACTGTTCTTGTCAGCTCCAGGTCATGGAGCTTCTTGTCGAAACGGTCACACAGGGCAGCAAAATCATTTGCTTTCTGAGCATCTTCTGCAAGACCTGTTTCCAGGGCTTTATTCTTAAGTTCTGCAAGGGTGACAGACTGTTCATGCTCCAGCTTTTTCTTTCCTGCAAGGATATACATGGTAAGCTCTTTGAAATAAACGAGATTGGAATCGTACATTTTATCCAGCATGACAATATCTGTTAACAGCTGGTTCTGATGATTCCTGAGGACATCGGTTATTTTGTTGACATTGCTCTCGGTCAGATCGTAACGTGCCTTGAGGGATGTAATGTCATTGGCTTTTTTCCTGAAGAAGCCGAGGAATCCTTTGGATTCTTCTCCGTCTACATCAAAGCCTTTAAGTTCTGTGACAAGTGAGGCCACATCCTTGCCGATTTCCCCCAGGTCTTTTGTTTTTACACCTTCAAGGGCAGCATCAGAGAATTCAGCTATCTTCTTCTGGGCTGCTGAGCCGTACCGGAGTATTACATCAGTATCATGAATGTTGATCTTTTCTGAAAACTCATCAACCTTCTTCTGTTCTTCAGGTGTAAGATTGACATCTTCGAGATATTTCACCTCTGGCAAAGGGGCAGGAGCGGCCGCCGGTTCGGCTGGAACTGACGGAATTGCTTCGGCAGGAACGGCTGAAGGTTCACCTAATTCAAGTTTAATGGAATCTGACATACATATATCCTCCTGTGTGGTATGGTAATCTTTAATGATTATTCAGTTTACATCAAACATCAGGTTTTGAAAATAAAAAACCTGTGGAATAATCCCGGAATGTCTGTTAAAATTCCTCCGTGTGCCGATGCCGGCACAGGTTTATTTTAAATGAAATGATAACTCACAGAACAGATGTCAGATATAAATAATTCTTCTTCAAACAGAAAAGCTTCCGGGACATCAATGCAGGCAGGCAGAAAAAAACGGACGGACTTCCGTCCGGCGGTGCTGGCTCTTGCAGTTGTATTTCTGCTGGGTATTATTTTCTACTGCTGTGGGGGCTTGTCGGTTTATCACGGCTCGGCAGCCAACGATGCTGAAATATCAGAAGGAGTAAGTACCCTTGAACAGCTCAGCGCCAGATCGCCTTTCAATCTGAAGCTCTCAGGTCTGAGAAAAATGGCCAAAGCCGACATTCCGGCGTTTAAAGAGGAAATATTAAGTCATTTCGGTGATTATGATTATAATTCGGAGAATTACCGGAGATGGTATTCGGATGCGGCCATAGTGGGAGACTCTGTTGCAGAGGCAATCAGAGGATTCGGATGGATCAATGATGCAAATATCCAGTCCGAGGTAGGCATAAGCCTGTTCTCTGCGGAAGATGTCATCCAGGGAACGGAAAGGCTGCAGCCCACCACCATCTTTATGACATTTTCAGGCAATGACATAAAGGGATACGGGGCAAATGTGGATGTTTTCATAAATGATTATACTGAAATAATCACGAGACTTCAGAACAGCGTGCCTCAGGCGGAGATATTCATTCAGGGAATACTGCCTGCATCCTATGAATACATGGCTGCCAATGACTGCTACCTTTACCGTGATGAATACAGAGAGAAAATGGCGGTAATGTGTGATGAACTTGGCGTAAATTATTACGAGGCAGATTTCATTCTGGAGGAACACCCGGACATATTCGCGGATGACGGACTGCATCCCAACTGGCAGTTCTATCCGTTGTGGCTGACTTATATGGCAGGCATTGCAGGTATTAATACTGAGGAATAGCATTCATGCAGAAGAAAAAACAGAAACTGAATATAGCAGAGGGAGCGGTTCTTCTGGGTATTGTCATTTTTATAATATGCATTATGTCGGCAAATTCATCGGCAGATGTACCCATATCGGTTATCGAGCAGAAAATGACAGAACAGGAAGGACTGTCTGACATGTTCAGGCAGGATGCTGCGTCGGTAAAATCCGTGTATGGAATTGTTCCCTCAGAATTTATGTATTATAAAACCGATGCCGTCATGGATGTCCGGGAGCTTTTTATTGCCAGAGCCTCAGGGGCTGATGAAATGGATGCAATAGAATCAGCAGCGGCAGAGCATATAAGCGGGCAGATAGACGCATTTACAGGATACGGACCTGATCAGGTGGCCCTTCTTGAGCATTCCGTATCCATGAAAAAGGGAGATTATTTCTTCCTGGCAGTAGGTGATCATGCGGAGCAGTGGCAGGAGGCATTTATAAAACTCATAGGATGATCTGCATCATATAAAAAGTACAGTATATTCAAACGGAGCTATCTTAATGGTATTCAGCAGTCTGAATTTTTTATTCATATTTCTTCCCGTAACACTGGCAGTGTATCTGCTGGTGCCCCAGCGGTTAAAGAACATTGTGCTTCTCATAGCCAGTGTTTATTTCTATGCCTGGGGGGAGCCGGTATATGTTGTGCTGATGCTGCTGAACATACTGTTCAACTACGTGGCGGGACTTCAGTTTGCAGCCACTAAGAACAAGCGCCGCAGAAAGAAACAGCTTATACTGGCAGTGCTGGTGAACCTGCTTCTGCTGGGATTTTTCAAATATGCAGGTTTCCTCGTGGGAACCTTAAATTCTTTATTCGGATGGTCGATAGTATGGAAAGAACTGAGTCTTCCCATAGGCATATCATTTTACACCTTCCAGGCCCTGTCATATGTGATCGATGCCTACAGGGGAAAAGTAAAGGTACAGAAAAGTTTTATAAACTTTGCTGTATATATAACCATGTTCCCCCAGCTCATCGCCGGTCCTATCGTTACGTATTCTGAGATAGAAAACCAGCTGGGCAGAAGAACCATAAATATTGCAAAAGCCGGGGCGGGAATAGAACGTCTTATCCTGGGTCTGGCCAAAAAAGTCATTCTGGCAAATAATCTGGGACTTCTGTATACGAGCATTCAGGCATCTGCGGAAAGATCCGTCATGACAACCTGGCTGGGAGCGGTCTGTCTGGCAATGCAGATCTATTTTGATTTTTCCGGATATTCTGATATGGCCATAGGTATGGGTAAAATGCTGGGATTCGACTTCCCTGAAAACTTCAATTTCCCGTTTATGGCCGACAGTGTTACGGAATTCTGGCGCAGATGGCATATGACACTGTCCGGCTGGTTTAAAGACTACGTATATTTTCCGCTGGGAGGCAGCAGGGTGTCCGCCCTGAAGCATATCAGAAACACGCTGATAGTATGGTTCCTTACAGGCCTGTGGCACGGAGCTTCCTGGAATTTCGTAATGTGGGGACTTTATTACGGAGTCCTGCTTATCATAGAAAAGTATATTGTTCTCCGTGTAATGAAAAGGCTCCCTTCTCCGGTACAGTATATATATACCTTTGTGGTTGTTATATTAGGATTCGTATTGTTCGGAAATACGGATTTTACGGAAATGGGAAAATACATGGCAAATATGTTCGGGGGCGGGGCCTCGGGCTTTATTGACGGGGCATTCCTTTACTATGTAAAGAACAATCTCATACTTCTGATATTATCGGCCGTTTCATGCAGCCCGATCTTCAGAAAACTCCTGAATAAGATAAGCAGAAAGAATTCATACGCAGCCATAGGAATATGTCTGGTATTATTCTTTATATGTGTGGCATTCCTTGTATACGGATCATATAATCCGTTCCTGTATTTCAGATTCTGATCCGGAGAGTGTTGATTTCAGATGAAAAAAAGCAATGAAAACAGAAAAAAATTTCATATTCTCCTGACGGTATGCCTGGCTTTCGTGGTGGTAATATTTGACATACTGTTCTTTGTCATGCCTGACAGGGCAGTCTCCGAAACCGAAAACAGGAATCTTCAGCTGTTCCCAAGGCTTACATGGAATACGGTAACCAGTGGACGGTTTGAATCCCAGTTTGATAAATATGTGGCAGATCAGTTTCCGGGCAGAGATGCATGGATAGCTGCAGAGACTACTGTTCAGAGATTTGCCGGGAACACGCTGTCCAATAATATTTTCCTGGGAAGTGACGGGTATCTGATAAAATCCTTCACAGACAGAGATAATGACGGATATACAGCAGCAGTGCGTAAGGTAACAGATGTGTCTGAAAAACATAAAGACTTAAGACAGTATGTCCTGGTGGCTCCCGGAGCGATTTCCATACTGGATTACCGCCTGCCGGTAAACGGAGCAGCTGTTGCAGGGGATGAGGACAGGTTTATTGATAATCTCCTCCGGGACTTTTCCATGAAGGGCTTAACGGCTGTGGATGTGAGACAGAATCTGAGAGATATGGATGCGTCGGGAATACAGGTATATTACCGTACGGACCACCACTGGACCACAGACGCAGCGTATGAGGCATATAAAGTATTTGCTGAGGCTGCCGGAATAACCCGCAGTGATGTTGAATACAACAGGATAATGGTTACAGACAGCTTTCAGGGGACACTGACTGCTTCAAGCGGTTTCCGGACAGGGGAAACAGACAGCATTTATGTATATATTCCGGAAGACACAGGAGACGAAAACGATCAGGGCCCGGGAGTATACAATGTCATAAATGTTGATACGGGAGTAAAAACGGCTTCAATGTATGAGCCTGCCGCACTGGATACGAGGGATAAATATGCAGTTTTCTTCGGGGGCAATCACGGAGAACTGAAAATTCAGACAGCCTCTGCATCCTTCAGGAATATCCTGGTACTGAAGGATTCATATGCCAACTGTTTTGTACCGTTCATGACTGCAGATTTTACGAATATCATAATGGTGGATCCCAGGTATTACCTGGGAGATCTGGACCAGCTTATAAGTGACGAGGAAATCACAGATATACTGTACTTATACTGCACAGATTCATTTTGACATTGTCATGTACATGTTTTCTTTGACGGCATGGGTGTAAGATAGTATAATTCACAAAAGTGTGCTCAAAGAGCCGCCGGATTTGCAATTATGGTCCTGTGTTCACACAGGGTGATATAAAAAAGGGAAACGGGAAGGATTATTTATGAAAGATATTTTTGAAAAGTGTTTTGAACCCCAGAAACAGGATGAACTCCGGGCAGCAGGGATATATCCTTATTTTCGTGCACTGGAGAGCAGGCAGGATGTTGAAGTTATCATGGAAGGCAAACGCCGTATCATGTTAGGCTCCAATAACTACCTCGGGCTTACAGTTAATCCTGAAATCATCGAAGCCGGAGTAAAGACCATTGAGCAGTATGGTACCGGCTGTTCCGGATCCAGATTTTTAAACGGTACCCTCAAACTCCATTATGAGCTTGAAGATGAGATCAAAAGCTTCCTCGGCACAGAAGACTGCATAACATTTCCTGCAGGCTTCATGTCAAACCTTGGGGTTATAAGCACCGTCGTAGGAAGACATGATTATGTTATCCTTGACAGAGAGGATCATGCTTCGATATATGATGCGGCAAAATTAAGCTACGGCACAATGCTCAGATATAAACATGCTGATATGGCTGACCTGGAAAAACAGCTGAAATCCGTACCGGAAGGTTCGGGGGCACTCATTGTTACCGATGGTGTGTTCAGCATGGGGGGCGATATCGCAAAGCTTCCGGAGATCTGTGCACTTGCCGAAAAGTACAATGCGAGAGTAATGGTAGATGATGCCCACGGACTGGGTGTATTAGGCAACGGCGGAAGAGGTACTGCTGATTACTTCGGATTATCTGATAAAGTGGATATCATCACAGGTACCTTCAGCAAATCTCTTGCATCCCTGGGTGGTTTCATGGCGGCTTCCCACAAGATAGTTGACTATGTACGACATACTGCCCGGGCTTATATGTTCGCTGCTTCTGTGCCGCCTGCCCAGACAGCTGTAGCACTGGCCTCACTGAGATATATAAAGGCACATCCTGAACTTCCGTTAAAGCTTCAGGCAAATGCTGCAAGATTCAGGACACAGCTTAAGGCAAGGGATGTTCAGATAATAGAAGCCGATACTCCTATCGTACCGATCTACACATACGAATTTGATAATACTCTTATAAAGCAGAAGGGTATCTATGATGAGGGCGTATATGTTAATTCTGTACTTCCTCCTGCATGTGCACCGGGAGAGTGCCTGCTGAGAACAACTCTCATGGCTTCCCATACAGATGCACTTATTGATGAAGCAGCAGAAATTATTGCAGATGTGCTTAAAAAGGACAATGCACTTATCCTTCAGCACTGACATGTAAAGGGTTCTGACACGGAGCAGGGTATATGAAAAAGATAGCTATTGTGACAGGCGGTTCTTCAGGAATCGGCAGGGCTGCAGCAGAAAGTCTTACAGCTTCAGGCGTAAAGGTGTATGAATTCAGCCGCAGGGAGAGAATCTCCGAAGGGATCATCCATAAAACCGTTGACGTTACGGATGAAGAGTCTGTCAATGGGGCAGTGCAGGAAATATACATGTCAGAAGGCCGCATTGATATTCTTGTAAACTGTGCCGGCTTCGGTATTTCCGGTGCCATAGAATTCACTGAGCTGAAGGATGCGAAAAGACAGCTGGATGTCAATTTTTTCGGTACCGTAAGCTGCACAAAAGCAGTTCTGGGCATCATGAGAAAGCAGAAATCCGGAAGAATAGTATGCATAAGTTCTGTCGCCGGACCGATTCCGATTCCTTTCCAGGCCTTTTATTCAGCTTCCAAGGCAGCCATCAATTCATATGTTATGGCACTGGCAAATGAAGTGAAGCCTTTCGGGATATCGGTATGTTCAGTACAGCCCGGGGATATAGCCAGCTCATTTACTGAAGCCAGGGCAAAATCCATTGCCGGTGACAGTGAATACGGCGGAAGGATCTCAGCCGGGGTTTCTGTCATGGAAAAGGACGAAAGAGGCGGCATGAAGCCGGAAACTGCGGGGTCTTATATAGCACTTGTTGCACTCAGAAAAAAAGTCAAGCCGCTGTATGCGATAGGCTTTAAATACAAACTGTTCTGTGTGATCATGAAACTTCTGCCATGCAGACTCAGCAACTGGATGATAGGGCTGATATATGCCGGTTAATAAGATATGATCAATCCTCAGAAAGTACGCATTATGTCCGAGATGGAGCTTTATGAACAGAGCCGCGGACGTGAAGCGTTGAAAATAAAAAAATACTGTGAAGATATGCCTGTCTGGAAGGGACTTGCCAAGAGTGCCCTTGCAGGCATATTGTTATATATTTTTATATTGACCATGGCGGTACTTGCCTTTGCGGACTGGTTTGAAATGATCCATCAGAGAATGGGAAGTGCCCTTACAGCGGTGGCGGCTGCAGTAAGTCTGGGAATATTTGCAGCATTATACAGTGCAGTCGCTGATGCGGTGATAAGAGAAAGGTACAGGAAGATCCGCAGCAGCATGTTCGGTTACAGATCCGATATCAGACGTTTTGAAAGAATAAGGCGGGAACAGGAAAATAATGAGAGCGCTGACTGATTTGAAAAACAGAATTACAGATATATATATGAACCGGCCTCCGGCAGTCAGATATGCACTGAGATTTGTTCTTGCCCTTATTGCAGTTATGATCATCAGGGCGAATCTGGGATTCAATGATATTCTGTCCAATATGGTATTTGTCGTTATCTTTTCGGCTGCATGCATGTTCCTGCCCCCCAGGGTAATGCTGCCGGCTGTTGCAGCGTATGCGGTTGTCCAGATATTCTCCCTGTCTGCGGGGCTGGGAGTGATCACGGCCGTGCTGTTCGCCGTGATGTATCTGGTGTATTTCAGGTTCAATTCCAATCTGGGATATCTTATGATACTGATTCCGCTGCTCTGTATGATCAGGCTTCCCATGCTGCTGCCTGTGGTGCTGGCTATTTCTGCACCTGCAGGTTCTGCCGGATGTATCATCATGGGGCTGGTGTCCTATTACTATCTTCATTACCTGCATATTAATGCAGCTGTATTCCAGGGAATAGCAGATACCGGAGAAATCACGAAAATGTCCATGGCCCTGACAGGTCTGTTTACCAATAAGGAACTGCTGATCACCCTGATATGCTCACTGATAGTATTTTTTGCCGCATATTACATTAAAAAGATACCTGTAAACAGTTCAAATCATATAGCAGTTGCTTCAGGCTCCGGTCTGTATCTTGTACTGATAATCATATGCAATCTGATGTTCGGGGCCATGACATATTCAAAGCTGTGGTGGCTGATTGCAGGCTGTGTAATAACATATATAATCGGATTGTTTATTTCGGGAATAGTGCTTCCTCTGGATTATACCAGGACGGAATTCCTTGAATTTGAGGACGAAGAATATAAATATTTCGTCAGAGCGGTGCCTAAGGCACAGGTGGCAAGAGAATCTGTAAAGATCAAGCGTATCTACTCCAGAAAAAAACAGGATAATGGAAAAGATAAGGAGGAAACCCTTTGACTTTCTGGCAGAACATAATCCAGTATTTTCATAAGTATTTCTCGATACCGTCCATAAGCGTAATAGATATTATAGAAATGGTTATCATAGCCGTATTATGCTATTACCTTATCATATGGTTCAAGAAGACAAGTGCGTGGACCCTTATAAAGGGCCTTCTCGTTATACTGCTTATAATGCTTCTTGCGGACATATTCGGATTTACAACAATCCTCTGGATTATTTCCCGTACCCTGAGCGTAGGTATCATTGCCCTGCTTATCATATTCCAGCCGGAGCTCAGAAGAGCACTTGAGCAGCTGGGACGAAGAAAGTTTTTCAGCAAAATGAGCGGTATCAGCATTTCGGGAGAAAAGTTTTCCGACAGTACCCTCAGTGATATTCTGAGGGCTGTCTCCGAAATGTCAAAATCCAGGACCGGTGCACTGATAAGCATTGAAGAAAATACTTCTCTCGGGGAATATGCCCGTACAGGTATATCCCTTGATGCAGATGTGTCAAGTCAGCTGATACTGAATATTTTCGAAGATAAAACTCCGCTTCATGACGGGGCGCTTATAATAAGAGGAAATAAGATAGTTGCGGCGACATGTTATTTCCCCCTTTCATCAAGCCGTACCCTCAATAAGAAATACGGAACCAGACACAGGGCAGCCTTAGGTATAAGTGAGGTAACTGACTCATTCACCATAGTTGTTTCGGAGGAAACAGGCAAAATTTCCGCTGCAGTGTCGGGAGTTCTTCTTGAAAATCTGAATCTCGATGAGCTGGAGACCAGGCTCAGATCGGTTCAGAACAACCAGCCTGCATCAAACTGGTTTGACAGATTCAAGAAAGGAGCAAAAGCTGATGAAGTTCAGGACGATTCTTCAGAAGTACGTGATAAATAATATCGGCTATAAGATACTTGCCGTTGTTATTTCCTTTCTGCTGTGGGTGGTGGTTCTTAATATTACCGATCCGGATTATACCAGGACTATTTCATCCATTCCGGTTCAGGTGATAAATGAATACAAAGTGCTTGACGGTACTCATGTTTATACTGTTACGTCCGGAGCAAAGACCAGTGTATCTGTTACGGGAAAGAAAAGTATAGTCAGCACCCTGTCTGTCGGAGATTTTACTGCCACAGCGGATTTTGCCCAGCTGTCCATAACAAATGCGGCTCCGATTTCTGTTGAACTCACAGGGGACAAGTCCGGTTATTCCGGGTTGGTTACCATTGTACCCAAAGATACCAGCATGCTCATCAATCTGGAGAACATGTCGTCCAAACAGATACCTGTGGAGCTGGCAATCAGGGGCGAGCTTCCGGAAAATCTTGTAATAGATGAGACGAATCTTTCACCGAAGAAAGTTACCATAAGTGCTCCCGAGTCCATCACGAATTCGGCAGAGAAGGTTGTGGTCAGCATAAGAAGTACTGATATTTCGGAAGATGGCCGGATCCTTCTTTCAGACGCAGTGTTTGTCCGTCCTGTTGTGAGAAATGTAAACGGAGATGCAATTCCCCTTGAAGGAGCCACATCTATAGACGAAGAGGAAATTTATGTTGAATTCAAGCTGTCATATACGAAATCTGTTCCTATCAAGGTAAGCGTTTCGGGTATCATTGATCCGGATTATCTGGTAGACAGTGTTGAGCTGTCCCAGGACACCATTACGGTGAACGGAACAAAGACCGACATCGATGAGATCAGGGATATAAAGATACCGGGTGCCGCATTATCAGTACTGCCGATTTCCTCCGATAAGGAAATTGAAGTCGATGTAACGCCGTATCTGCCCGAGAATATTACTGTATATGGCGAATCACCGACGGTGACAGTATCCATAAAGGTGAAGAAGAAAGAAACAGTGACTGCCGGACTGCAGGAGGAGAGTACTGCTGAAATGAAGTACACGGAAGCCGCGGACAGTACGGCTTATTATCAGAATGAAAAGAAAACAGGTGCTGAATCATCCGCAGAGGATATGACTTCAGAACCGTCAGAAAACACAGCAGGCAATAATACATCGGACAATAAATAGGGGGGACACGGTATGAAGATTTTAGTTACAGGCGGTGCAGGATATATAGGCAGCCATACAGTACTTGAGCTGCTCAATGCCGGTTATGAAACGGTTGTTGTGGATAATCTCTGCAATGCGTCAAAGGAATCACTGAGCAGAGTTGCACAGATTACCGGCAGAACGGCAGTATTTTACGAGGCAGATATAAGAGACGAAGATGCTCTGACTGAAATATTCGAAAAAGAAAAACCCGAAGCCGTAATACATTTTGCCGGACTCAAGGCAGTAGGAGAGAGTGTGGCAAAACCCCTTATGTATTATGACAACAACATAGCGGGGACAGTCAACCTTCTTAATGTTATGAATGCATCCGGATGCCGGAAAATAGTATTTTCTTCTTCGGCAACTGTATACGGTAAACCTGAATCAGTGCCCATCAGAGAAGATTTCCCACTCAGCGCAACCAATCCCTACGGACGGACAAAGCTTATGATAGAGGAAATCCTGGGTGATTTATATGTGTCCGATGATTCATGGGATATTATCCTTCTGAGATATTTCAATCCTATAGGCGCCCATGAAAGCGGACTTATAGGGGAGGATCCTGAGGGTATACCCAATAATCTTCTCCCTTATGTTGCAAAGGTGGCAGTGGGCAAACTGGAAAGAGTTAACGTGTTCGGCAATGATTATGACACCCCGGACGGAACAGGCGTAAGGGACTATATACATGTTGTGGACCTGGCAATAGGACATGTAAAGGCAGTGGAAAAGATAAAAGAGCATCCGGGCCTTAAGGTATACAACCTGGGTACAGGAAACGGCTACAGCGTTCTGGATATAATTAATGCATTTTCGGAAGCCTGCGGACATCAGGTGCCCTATGTGATCGGACCGAGACGCCCCGGTGACATAGATATGTGTTATGCGGATCCTGAGAAGGCTTTTAAGGAACTGGGCTGGAAAGCAGAACGTGATCTTGCCGCAATGTGCGCAGACTCATGGAGATGGCAGAGCAGTAACCCTGACGGATACGGAAAATAAAAATGATTGGGAATAGTTCGAAGTGAAAAAGGAAAGATGCAAGAGACTGATAATATTTCTGGAAGTTATGGTACTGATCGGTATCATGACCGGAATGTATGCATATCTCTGGAGTACGTATTATGAAGGTTCTGTTCTGATCCCATTCTTCCGGCGGGGCAACGTGGCAATGGTATGGATATATCCCATAATGCTTCTGATATTCGGCAAGCTGTTCGGTATATTCAATGCTGCAGTGGCAACCAGAGTGGACATGGTTTTTTCAAATGTTTTCAATGCGCTGATAACAGATACCATTATATATTTCGTACTAGTAGCATTATTGAGACATTATATAGATATCAAGCCGCTGCTTCTTCTTTTTATTGCGGAAGCAGCCATTTCGGTAATATGGGTCCTGGCGGTAAAAGCAGTAAATAATGTTATTTTCCCCCCCCACAGGCTGCTGCTCATACACGGCGATTATTCACTGAAGGATCTTGTAATAGATGTAAATGAAAGAAGTGAAAGATATACCATCACAGAGGAAGTCAATGTCAACAGGGGCATGGACGTTATCCGCTCAAAGATAGAGCAGCATGATGCCGTACTTATCTCAGATCTGCCGGCAGAAACCAGAAATGACATTCTGAAATACTGCTATGATATCGACAAACGTATTTACACCCTGCCCAAGATAACGGACATCATTATTGCCGGCTCTGCTCAGATACATCTGTTTGACAATGTTGCATATATTTCAAAAAACTACGGACTGACGGCTGATCAGAGACTGATAAAAAGGGTGTTTGATATAGTTGTATCTTCTGTAATGATAATATGTCTTTCATGGCTCATGGGCATAATCGCGATCGCCATAAAGGCAGGTGACGGGGGAAAAGTGTTTTACCGTCAGAAAAGGCTTACTATTGACGGAAAGGTGTTTGATATAATCAAATTCCGCAGTATGAGAGAGGACGCCGAATCTGAAGGACCCCAGCTTGCAACAAAGAATGATAACCGGGTCACGAAGGTAGGAGCTGTTTTAAGAGCTGCCCATCTGGATGAGCTGCCCCAGCTGTTCAATGTTTTCAAAGGCGATATGTCAATGGTGGGTCCCAGACCGGAAAGACCCGAAATTGCATGGGAATACACTCAGAATGTTCCCGAATTCAATTTCAGGCTCAAGACAAAAGCAGGCCTTACAGGCTACGCACAGGTTTACGGCCGCTATAATTCCACACCATATAATAAACTGAGGCTTGATCTTACATATATACATAATTACAGCATATGGCTGGATATTAAATGTATGGTCATGACCGTCAAGATACTGTTCAAGTCAGAGGCCAGGGAAGGCGTGGAGGAAGGGCAGAAAACTGCCGAAAAAAATAATGATATATGACGGTTTTCTTAAAGAAAATCAGTTGACGGAGCAGGACTCTGTGTGGTATATTTACCCACGGAGTTGAGCTCCTTTTTTATTTGCGTGTAAAAATAAAAAGGACTCACACAGCCGTCACAGTATCATGCTCCGGACGCGGGGCCCCACACAATGATAAAAAGCGGCACTGAAAAGCAACATTAACTCTTTTTTCGGAGGATCAAGAATGAGAACAAGAATTACTTTAGCATGCACAGAGTGCAAGCAGAGAAATTACAATACAACAAAAGACAAGAAGACACATCCTGACAGGATGGAGACCAAGAAATACTGCAAGTTCTGTCAAAGACATACATTACATAAGGAGACAAAGTAATGGCTGAGAACGCAAATAAACCTAAAACAAGTTACTGGAAGGGTCTCAAGGCAGAATTCAAGAAGATTGTATGGCCGGCTAAAAGAGACGTTGCAAAGCAGACAGCTCTCATCATTGTCGTAACGATTATTCTGGGCGTTATAATCAAGTTCTTGGATACCGGTATTCAGGCACTCCTTAACGTGATCAGATAAGGAGAAGGTATGTCAGATGCAAGATGGTATGTTGTCCATACTTATTCCGGATATGAGAATAAAGTAAAGGCCAACATCGAAAAGACCATAGAAAACAGAAAACTGCAGGATCAGATCTTTGAAGTAGCTGTTCCGGTACAGGACGTTGTTGAAATCAAGAACGGCACCCGCAAGCAGGTTCAGAAGAAGCAGTTCCCGGGTTATGTACTGGTAAATATGATCATGAATGACAGCACATGGTATGTTGTAAGAAATACCAGAGGCGTTACCGGTTTTGTAGGACCGGGAAGCAAGCCGGTTCCCCTTACGGAAGAGGAAATGATTCCTCTGCTGGGAGGCGGCGAGAGACTGGAGGTTTCTTTCGCAGTCGGCGATCTGATCACAGTTATTTCAGGTGTATGGGAGGGACTGGTTGACAAGGTCGTATCAGTCAATGAGTCCAAACAGACAGTTACTGTTAACGTGGAAATGTTCGGACGCGAGACACCTGTAGATATCGGATTTATGGATATCAAAAAAGCGTAATTATCTAATTCTAATGCAGATGAAAGGTAGGAAACTACAATGGCAAAAAAAATCGAAGGATATATAAAATTACAGATAGAAGCAGCTAAGGCAACACCTGCACCACCTGTAGGACCTGCTCTTGGTTCCAAAGGTGTAAATATCGTACAGTTCACAAAGGAATTCAACGCACGTACAGCTGATCAGGCAGGTATGATCATTCCTGTAGTAATCACTGTATATGCAGATAAGAGCTTTACATTCATCACAAAGACTCCACCTGCAGCAGTTCTTATCAAGAAGGCATGCAAGCTTCAGTCAGGTTCAGGCGAACCAAACAAGAAGAAAGTTGCTACTATCTCCAAGGCAGACCTTCAGCAGATAGCCGAAACGAAGATGCCTGACCTTAATGCAGCTTCACTTGAGGCAGCTATGAGCATGATCGCAGGTACATGCAGATCAATGGGTGTTAAGGTAGAAGAGTAATCTTAAAACCGTTTATTATTAGTGGGAGGCATGAAGCCGACACACCACAGGAGGTAAATAAAAATGAAACGCGGTAAGAAATACGTTGAAACAGCCAAGAAAGTTGACAAGTTCAACTTATACGACGTGGCAGAAGCAGTAGCATTGGTAAAAGACTGTGCTCAGGCAAAGTTTGACGAAACAGTTGAAGTTCATATCCGTACAGGATGTGACGGACGTCATGC
This sequence comes from Parasporobacterium sp., assembly GCA_021443845.1. GTDB lineage: Bacteria > Bacillota > Clostridia > Lachnospirales > Lachnospiraceae > RGIG5612. The sequence continues at coordinate 1,478 of JABUTA010000011.1, read as the reverse complement.
AGATCAGCAGATCCGTGGTGCAGTAGTACTGCCGCACGGAACAGGCAAGACTGTAAGAGTTCTTGTTTTCGCTAAAGGTGAAAAGGAAAAAGAAGCTCTTGAAGCAGGCGCTGATTTCGTAGGAGCTGAGGAGCTTATTCCGAAGATCCAGAATGAAAACTGGTTTGAATATGACAAGGTTGTAGCTACACCTGATATGATGGGTGTTGTAGGACGTCTCGGTAAGATCTTAGGACCAAGAGGTCTTATGCCGAACCCGAAAGCCGGAACAGTTACCATGGACGTTGCAAAAGCAGTTCAGGAATTAAAAGCAGGTAAGATCGAGTACAGACTTGACAAGGCCAACATCGTTCATGTTCCTGTAGGAAAGGTTTCTTTCCCTGCTGAAAAGCTTCAGGAGAACTTCCAGGCTCTCATCGATGCTATCAACAAGGCTCGTCCGGCAGCAGTTAAGGGTGCTTACCTTAAGAGCGTAACACTTTCTTCAACAATGGGCCCGGGCGTTAAGCTTAATGTTACAAAGATCACCAACTGATCGTAATATTTTAAATGTATCCTATCACCGGGTTTGCTGTTGACAGTAAACCCGGTGTATGATAAAATTTCACAGCCGAAGACAGCAGGTGACGAAAGTCATAACGCATGCAACCTGCCGAGGATCAGATAGAGTTATGAATTTGTATCCCTCTGTGTCTTTGGACCGGAGGTTTTTATATTTTACTCATCCTCTTAAGATCGGCATCAAAATTTATAAGGAGGAATGAAAATGGCAAAAGTTGAACTGAAACAGCCTGTTGTACAGGAAATCAGTGCATATCTCGGTGAAGCAACAGCAGCAGTGCTGGTTGACTATCGTGGATTGACAGTTGCTCAGGATACAGCTCTTCGTAAGGAGCTCCGTGAAGCAGGAATCGTATACAAAGTATACAAGAACACCATGATCAAGCTCGCCGTTAAGGATACCGCATTTGAAGGCCTTACAGCAAAGCTTGACGGACCGACAGCTATCGCTATCACAAAGGACGATGCTACAGCACCTGCACGTATCCTTGCAAAGTTTGCAAAGACAGCAGACAAGCTTGAACTCAAGGCCGGCGTAGTTGAAGGAACCTACTACGATGAGGTTGGTATCAAGGCAGTAGCTGATGTACCATCAAGAGACATCTTACTCGGAAGACTGTTTGGCAGCATCCAGTCACCGATCACCAACTTTGCACGTGTTATCAAGCAGATCGCAGAAAAAGACGGCGAACCTGCTGCAGCACCTGCAGAAGAAGCTCCGGCAGAAGCATAATCTGTTGTCGCCGGATTATCTATTATTACATCACATGATGTGTTATTAATTTACAGGAGGAAAATTAAATGGCAAAATTAACTACAGCTGAATTTATTGAAGCTATCAAAGAATTATCTGTATTAGAATTAAACGAACTCGTTAAAGCATGTGAAGAAGAATTTGGCGTATCTGCAGCAGCAGG
>JABUTA010000119.1:2803-8616 GCA_021443845.1 Parasporobacterium sp. | reverse complement strand
TCGCATCCCTCGAGCTTATATATATTTAACTATATCAATCACACATTACCCGCTGTTAATGCCGGTGAGATCCACCACCAGTGCAGATGCGGGAAAAACTCAGAAAAAGGAGGACACGGCATGTCACGAGTTGGAAAAATGCCTATCGCTGTTCCTGCAGGAGTAACTGTAGAAATAGCAGAAAATAATTTAGTGACAGTAAAAGGCCCTAAGGGTGAGCTTTCAAGACAGTTTGCACCTGAAATGAACATCCAGATGGAAGGTTCAGAAATCGTTATCACCAGACCAAACGATCTCAAGAAGAACAAAGCTCTTCACGGCTTAACAAGAGCACTTCTTAACAACATGGTAGTAGGTGTTACAGACGGATTCCAGAAGACACTTCTCATCGTTGGTGTTGGTTACAGAGCATCAATGGCAGGAAAGGATCTTAATCTTTCACTTGGTTATTCACATCCGATCACATATTCTGCACCTGAAGGAATCACAATCGAAGTTCCGGAGCAGACAAAGATCATCGTTAAGGGTATCAGCAAGGAAGCAGTTGGACAGGTCGCAGCTGAAATTCGTGAATACAGACAGCCTGAACCGTATAAGGGCAAAGGTATCAAGTATGACAACGAAGTTATCAGACGTAAAGTTGGTAAGACCGGTAAATAAAGGAGCGTGAAATAATGATTAGTAAAAAAGACAGATCACAGATCCGTGTTAAGAAACACATGAAATTACGTAATCGCTTCGCAGGCACAGCTGAAAGACCACGTCTCAGTGTTTACAGAAGCAATATGCACATCTATGCACAGATCATTGATGATGATGCACAGAAGACTCTGGTTGCAGCATCTACAGTTCAGAAGGATGTTAAGGCTGAACTTGAAAGAACAAATGATGTTGCAGCAGCAGCATATCTCGGCAAGGTGATCGCTGAAAGAGCAAAGGCAGCCGGAATCACAGAGGTTGTATTTGACAGAGGCGGTTATGTATATCACGGTAAGGTAAAGGCATTAGCAGATGCGGCCAGAGAAGCCGGATTAGAATTCTAAGAAGGAGGAACGCACATGAGAGACAAGAGAGAGATGCACGCACCAGCTGAAGCTCCTGAATTTCAGGAAAAAGTTGTAACAATCAAGCGTGTAACTAAGGTTGTAAAGGGCGGTCGTAACTTCAAGTTCACAGCTCTGGTAGTAGTTGGTAATGGCAAAGGCCGTGTAGGCGTAGGTTTAGGAAAAGCAATCGAAATTCCTGAAGCTATCCGTAAAGGAAAAGAAGACGCCATGAAGAACATGGTAGATGTACCTGTTGATGAATCAAACAGCATCCCACACGACATCCAGGGATCATTCGGCGGCGCATCAGTTCTTCTTAAGAGAGCTCCTGAAGGTACCGGTGTTATCGCAGGCGGTCCTGCCCGTAACATTCTTGAACTTGCAGGTATCAAGAACATCCGTACCAAGTCTTTAGGATCAAACAACAAGCAGAACGTAGTACTTGCTACACTTGAAGGCCTTAAGGCACTCAAGAGCCCTGCAGAAGTTGCAAGACTCAGAGACAAGACAATCGAAGAAATTACAGCTTAATAGGAGGGTAATAAAATGGCAGAAAAGAACATTAAAGTTACATTAGTAAAATCTCCTATCGCAGCTATCCCGAAGCACAGAGCAACTGTTGAAGCATTAGGCTTACGCAAGCTTCATCAGTCAAACATCCTTCCGGATAACGAAGCTGTAAGAGGAATGATTTGGCACGTTAGACACTTAGTAAAGGTTGAAGAAGCCTAAGGAACCAAAAGGAGGTCCAGAAAATGAATTTATCTACATTAAGACCTGCAGACGGATCCGTACACAGTGACAGCTTCCGCAGAGGACGCGGTCACGGATCAGGAAACGGCAAGACAGCAGGTAAAGGACATAAAGGACAGAAGGCACGTTCAGGCCGTCCGAGAGTCGGTTTCGAAGGTGGTCAGATGCCTTTATACAGAAGAATCCCTAAGAGAGGCTTCACAAACAGAAATACAAAGGAAATCATTGCTGTTGATATCGCTGCATTAAACAGATTCGAAGACGGCGCTGAAATTACAGCAGAAGCACTTGTAGATGCAGGCATCATCAAGAACACCGGTGACGGCGTAAAGCTGATCGGCAATGCTGTATTATCAAGAAAATTAACAGTAAAGGTTAAAACAAGCGAGGGTGCCAAGGCTCAGATCGAAGCTGCAGGCGGTACATGTGAGGTAGAATAATGTTCAAAACTATCGGACAAGCATTCAAGATCAAAGAGATCCGCACAAAGCTTATCTACACCATCATAATGCTTGTTATTGTAAGAATAGGTTGCCAGCTTCCTCTTCCGGGAACAGATACTTCAGTTATCAAAGAAGTATTGGGCAATCTCTCAGCAGGAGGATTCGGATTCTTTGATGCCTTAACAGGTTCATCATTCAGTTCCATGTCCATCTTTGCTCTGAATATTACTGTTTATATTACGGCATCTATTATTATCCAGCTTCTCACTATCGCATTCCCTAAGTTAGAGGAGATGCAGAAGGACGGAGAAGACGGCAGACAGAAGCTTGCTAATATAACACGTTACGTTACAGTTGGTCTGGCACTTCTTGAAAGTACAGCCATGGCCATCGGTTTCGGAAACCAGGGTGTTTTCGGAAGCAGAACAGCTTCCACATACACCTGGACCATCATCAGTAATATACTTATCTTAACAGCAGGTGCAGTACTCGTTATGTGGATGGGCGAGCAGATTACAGAGCACGGTGTTGGAAACGGTATTTCAATCATACTTCTCATCAACATCGTTTCTACAATGCCTAACGACTTTGCTTCTCTTTACCAGCAGTTTGTAAAGGGTGCAAGCTCAGTAGGTATGGCAGCTGTAGCTGTTATCGTTATCATTGCTCTTTGTATTGCAGTAGTTGCATTTATTGTTTATCTGCAGGACGGCGAAAGAAGAATTCCTGTTCAGTACTCCCAGAAAATGCAGGGCAGAAAGAGATACGGCGGACAGTCATCAAATATTCCGCTGAAGGTTAACACAGCAGGTGTTATTCCTATCATCTTCGCTGCTTCACTTTTCCAGTTCCCGGTACTGATAGCTAATTTCGCTACAGGCGGCCAGTCACCTGAGTGGACACATTACTTCACTTCAAGCTACTGGTTCAGACCCGGTGCAATGCAGTACACATTAGGATTTATCTTATACCTGGCTCTGATCATTTTCTTTGCTTACTTCTATACACAGATTACATTCAATCCGACAGAAGTTGCAAACAATATCAAGAAGCAGGGCGGTTTCGTACCGGGCATCAGACCGGGCAAGCCGACAGAAGACTATTTTGCACAGGTACTTAAATATCTCATCTTTATCGGTGCAGTTGGTCTTATCATTGTAGCTGTAATCCCGATGCTTGTATCAGGCATCTTCAGTGCACAGTTATCATTCGCAGGAACATCACTTATCATCGTTGTAAGTGTTATCCTTGAGACAGCTAAGAAGATCGAATCTATGATGATTGTAAGAAATTACTCAGGATTCTTAGCAAAAGACTGATGAGTTTTGTGAAGGGTGTGCTTGCATGCCCTTCACAAATGAGTTATAATAGAATGAGGCGCTTTATGAAAATAGTAATGTTAGGAGGTCCGGGAGCAGGCAAAGGCACCCAGGCCAAGATAATTGCCGAGGAGTATAAAATTCCTCATATCTCTACAGGAGATATATTCAGAGCCAACATAAAGGAAGGTACGGAACTGGGCATGAAGGCTAAGTCTTTCATGGACCAGGGTTTACTTGTGCCGGATGAACTGGTAGTCGATCTGGTTGCTGACAGACTTACCTGGGAGGATGCAAAGGCAGGATTCGTTCTTGACGGATTCCCAAGAACCATTCCTCAGGCAGAAGCTCTTACAAAAGCACTTGCAGATATGGGTACCGGCCTTGACTACGCCATCGATATAGAGGTCCCGGACCAGACTATCATCGACAGAATGGGCGGAAGAAGAGCATGTGTATCATGCGGCGCCACATATCATATTGTTAACATTCCTCCAAAGACAGAAGGAAAGTGCGATAAGTGCGGTTCAGACCTTATCCTCAGAGATGACGACAAGGCTGAAACAGTTAAGAAGAGACTTGATGTTTATCATGAACAGACACAGCCTCTTATTGACTACTATAAAGCACAGGACCTGTTGAAGGAAGTTGATGGAACTGTTGCAATGGCGGAAGTATTCAATGCCATAGCAGCAATTTTAGGAGCATGATAATGTCCGGAGTAACGATAAAAAGTCAGCGTGAGATCGAACTGATGAGAAATGCAGGCAGGCTTCTTGCAGAGGTTCATAACCGGCTTGGAGAAGAGATAGCCCCAGGCATGTCCACCTACGATCTTGACAGACTTGGTGAGGAACTTATCAGAAAGACGGACTCCATTCCTTCGTTCCTGGGATATGAAGGATACCCTGCATCGGTGTGTGTATCTATCAATGATGAGGTAGTGCATGGTATTCCCCGTAAGGACAGGATCATAAGGGACGGAGACATTGTCAGCCTTGATATCGGACTCATCCATCAGGGGTACAACAGCGACGCAGCAAGAACCCATGCTGTAGGCAATGTATCCAGGGAAGCACTTGATCTTATCAACGTAACGAGAGAGAGCTTCTTCGAAGGCATTAAATTCGCAAAAGCAGGCAATCACTTACACGATATATCCAATGCTATCGGTTATTACTGCATAGAAAGAGGATACGGAGTGGTAAGAGACCTGGTAGGCCACGGAATTGGCCAGGAAATGCATGAATCACCACAGATTCCTAATTACCCGCAGAAGAGAAAGGGAATTCTGCTTGTGCCGGGAATGACACTGGCAATTGAGCCGATGATCAATATAGGTCGGGGTGATGTCACATTCAGCAAGACAGACGGCTGGACGGTAACTACTGAAGACGGAAGCCTGTCTGCACATTATGAAAATACTATATTGATCACAGAAGGTGAACCCGAGATTTTATCACTCTAGGAGGTAAAAATGTCAAAGGCAGATGTAATCGAAATAGAAGGCAAGGTTGTTGAAAAATTACCTAACGCAATGTTCCAGGTTGAGCTTGAAAACGGACATGTCGTACTGGCACATATTTCCGGAAAGCTCCGCATGAACTACATCAGAATACTTCCGGGCGATAAAGTCACGTTGGAAATGTCCCCATATGACCTGACAAAGGGCAGGATCATCTGGAGAGACAAGTAAGGAAACTTGTAGGAGAGCTTTTTAGGAAAGGAGAGTTTGACGTGAAGGTTAGAGCATCAGTTAAACCAATTTGTGAAAAGTGCAAAGTTATCAAGAGAAAAGGTAAGATCAGAATTATCTGTGAAAACCCGAAACATAAACAGGTTCAGGGTTAATACCTGAAGAATTTTATTGGAGGTAGAATAAATGGCTCGTATTTCCGGAGTTGATTTACCAAAAGACAAACGTATTGAAATCGGATTAACATACATCTATGGTATCGGCAGAACTTCAGCTGCCAACATCATAGCTGCAGCAGGTGTTGATCCTGACACACGTGTAAGAGATCTTACTGACGAAGAAGTTAAGGCTATCTCAGCAGTAATCGATGAATCTTACGAAGTTGAAGGTGAATTAAGAAGAGAAGTAGCTCTTAATATTAAGAGACTTCAGGAGATTGGATGCTACAGAGGCATCCGTCATCGTAAGGGCCTTCCTGTTCGCGGCCAGAACACAAAGAACAACGCCAGAACACGTAAGGGACCTAAGAGAACAGTAGCAAACAAGAAGAAATAAT
>JABUTA010000119.1:0-2688 GCA_021443845.1 Parasporobacterium sp. | reverse complement strand
TTTAGAAAATGGCAGCAAAAAAAGTTACAAAAAAAGTGACAAAAAAGCGCGTTAAGAAGAACGTTGAACGAGGACAGGCGCACATTCAGTCATCATTTAATAACACCATTGTTACCTTAACTGATGCTGAAGGAAATGCTCTTTCATGGGCAAGTGCAGGCGGTCTTGGATTTAGAGGTTCAAGGAAATCTACACCTTATGCAGCTCAGATGGCAGCTGAAACTGCAACTAAAGCAGCTTTAGTACACGGACTCAAATATGTTGAGGTATTCGTAAAAGGCCCTGGCTCAGGTAGAGAAGCAGCAATCCGCGCACTCGAGGCTAATGGGCTTCATGTAACAAGTATCAGTGATGTGACACCTGTACCACACAACGGATGTCGCCCACCAAAACGTAGAAGAGTCTGATTAGGAGGTGCGTTAGAATGGCAGTTAATAGAGTTCCTGTTCTTAAAAGATGCAGATCACTTGGACTGGATCCGATTTATTTAGGAATTGATAAAAAATCAAACAGAGGCGCTGCAAACGGCAGACGTCCCGGCAAAAAGAGTGAATACGGCCTTCAGTTAAGAGAAAAACAGAAAGCTAAATTCATCTATGGTGTACTTGAGAAGCCTTTCAAGAATTATTATCTTAAGGCTAAACAGATGAAGGGTCAGACAGGTGAAAACCTGATGGTTATCCTTGAAACAAGACTTGACAATGTTATCTTCAGAGCAGGTTTTGCAAGAACCCGTAAAGAAGCACGTCAGATCGTTGATCACAAGCAGCTTCTTGTAAACGGAAAAGGAATCAACATTCCTTCTTACAGAATCAAAGCCGGCGATGTTATCGAAATTAAGGAAAAATGCCAGAGCTCAGCAAGATACAAAGAGATTCTTGAGACAACAGGCGGAAGATTAGTTCCGGCTTGGCTGACAGCAGACCAGGAAGCATTAAAGGTAACAGTTAACGCTTTACCTAAGAGAGATGAAATCGATGTTCCTGTAGATGAGATGCTCATCGTCGAATTATATTCTAAATAATAGAATTCGTCAGTAAAGCTAAATGCCACAAGGAGGGCCCATGTTCGAATTTGAAAAGCCAAATATTGAGGTTTGTGAAATCTCAGCTGATAACAAATACGGTAGATTCACTTTAGAGCCTTTAGAGAGAGGCTACGGAACAACTCTTGGAAACTCTTTAAGAAGAATTATGCTCTCATCTTTACCCGGTGCAGCAGTAAGCCAGATCAAAATCTCCGGCGTTTTGCATGAATTCACCACTATCCCGGGTGTAAAAGAAGATATTACAGAGATCGTAATGAACGTCAAGGAACTTGCTATCAGAAATAACAGCAGGACTGACGAAGCTAAGGTCGCTTATATCGACTTCACAGGTGAAGGCATAGTAACAGCAGCAGATATTCAGGTTGATCAGGATATCGAGATCATCAATCCTGACCTTGTTATCGCTCATCTTGACAATGCAGACAGCAAGTTCTACATGGAACTGACCATTACAAAGGGCAGAGGCTATGTAAGCTCTGATAAGAATGCTCAGGACAATCAGGCAGTTGGTGTAATCCCGATCGATTCTATTTACACACCGGTTGAGCGTGTAAATATCACCATTGAGAATACACGTGTAGGTCAGATTACTGATTACGATAAGCTGACTGTTGAAGTATTTACCAACGGTGCCATCGCACCTGATGAGGCTATCAGCCTTGCAGCAAAGGTATTATCTGAGCATTTAAGCCTGTTCATCAATCTTTCTGAAAATGCCAAGACTACAGAAGTAATGGTAGAAAAGGAAGAGGATGATAAAGAGAAAGTTCTCGAATTAAACATTGATGAACTTGAACTTTCAGTTCGTTCATACAACTGCTTAAAGAGAGCATCCATTAATACGGTGGAAGAGTTGATCAGTAAGACACCGGAAGAAATGATGAAGGTTCGTAACCTTGGCCGCAAGTCCTTAGAGGAAGTATTTGCAAAACTTAAGGAATTAGGCTTAGAGTTAAAGAACTCAAATGTAGACCAGGACTGATTCAGTCTGAAAAAGTACAGTATAGTTAATACAAGGAGGCAAAGATTATGGCCGGATATAGAAAACTGTCCAGAACAGCGTCACAGAGAAAGGCTTTAATCCGTAACCAGGTTACCAATTTATTATATAATGGCAAGATTGTTACCACAGATGCCAAGGCTAAGGAGATCCGCCGCGTAGCAGAACACCTTATCACCATGGCTGTTAAGGAAAAGGATAACTTTGAAGAAGTAACAGTTAAAGCAAAGGTAGCCCGCAAGGACAAAGACGGAAAGAGAGTAAAAGAAGTAGTTAACGGTAAGAAAGTTACAGTATTTGACGAAGTTGACAAGAAGATCAAGAAGGATGCTCCTTCACGTCTTCATGCAAGAAGAGAAATGCTTAAGGTTCTTTACCCTGTAAAGTCAGTACCTGCTGAAGCAGCCGGCAAGAAGAGAGGCACAGTTGAGGTAGATATGGTTGCAAAACTCTTCGATGAAATCGCACCTAAGTACACTACACGTAACGGCGGTTACACAAGAATCGTCAAGATCGGTCAGCGTAAAGGTGACGGCGCTATGGAAGTTCTTATCGAGCTGGTATAATACATCCGCTCAGACACAGACTTATAACAAGGCTGTACAGCAACGAAAGTTCTGTACAGCCTTACTTTTACCTG
>JABUTA010000118.1 GCA_021443845.1 Parasporobacterium sp. | reverse complement strand
ACCCCTCCCGTTGCAATTTGCTACCCCCTCCGTTGCATTTTGCCACCCCCGTTGCAAGTTGCTATCCCCCTCCGGGATGACGGCATAGGTTGTCCTCAGCTGGCCGTCCACCACGCTCTTCGAGGCTGTAAGGAATCCCTTATCCACGAGTGAAGCGAGAGTGCGTCTTGCGGTATCCCTCGAGAATCCGGTCATCTTGGCAGTATTGTCAAGGCTGCCGTAGTAGCAGCCCTGACTCCTCTGCGAGTAGTTGTTGATAAGGGCGTAGACGAGCAGCTCGCTACCCTGAAGGCCCATCTCAATCATCTCGGACGTTATGGTGTAGAAGAATGGCATTATGCGTATTGGTTGAATACCTTAACTTGCGATTCAATGGCTTCCCGTATAGCCTGCTCCATCATAGGAGGGAGAGCCGGATTCGTTGTGTAGATTCTGAGCTCCCACTTGCCTTCTCTCTTGTTGAATACGATATCCATAATTATTCCTCCTTCCCCGCTCTTGGCTTAGTGAACCTTATAGAAGGCCGAGTACTTCTTACGAATATCTCAGCGTCAGTCTCATCGGCAAGACCGTATTCTGCAGCCTTAGTACTCGAGGCATTCAGGGTGACGGTGACATATGCCGGTATCCTTCCGGCAATAAGCAGTTGCTGAACCTTGTCGGCATAGAGAGCCTTGAGGATATCCTTGTCTATTGTTGTAGTATCCTTCATCGTTGCCTTAAAGGAATAGCCGAGGGAACCCTTAACCGACTCCTTACCCAGCGCCTGGAGAACGTTGTTCATGAGCTCCTTCAGGTACTCTATTCGGTCCTCCTTAGCTTTTATTTTCCTTGTAACATAGTCTTTCTCGGCCTTCATAGCCTTGATGCTGTCTTCTTCCGCCTTCAGGTAGCGTCCGAGGGAATCTACGCCCTCTCCTTCGAGAAGGTTGCGGATAATTTCCATCTGGACCTCTACGGCCTCGGTGTTCTCAGTGACCTCTCCATCGTTCTCGATGTAGGCCCGCTCGAGCTCCCAGCTAAGCTGGTGCAATGCCTCGAGCTGTTCATTGATTTCTCTTGCGTTCATGGTAGTTGTTATTAAGTTGATTAATCTTCTGATACGGGCTTGCGTCTTACGTTCTTCTTCGGACTATGAGCTTCGATATAGTTCGCCACATCGTTGTCGAACTTGACAATCTGTGCAGCACCGGCATTGGTCATCTTCGCCCATGCGGTACGGTAATCTTCTCCGCTCTTGGCTGATATGCCAGACGCATATGCTGCCACAACTTTCCAGTACTTCTCTTCGTCCATAGGCTGGTATTGCCCAGCTGCCGGAGCAGTTATCTTGGCAGCACGTCTTGCCTGCACAGCCGTAGATGGCTGCTGCATTAACGGCCTTGCCTCCGTCTGCTCATCGGTATCCGGGAGATCCTCTCCTGCATAGATGTAGAGACCGAGTCCGTGACGGGCGCAGGCCTTAGTGAGACTCCTCTGAATAGCCTTATTCATATCGGTTGACGTTACGTTACCGAGCGGGATGGAGTTGTTCCGGAAATCCATGATGGGTAGATACTCGATATGCTCGAGTCCTTCGATTGTAACTCCGGTCTTGACCCAGCAGGTCGAACCGTCTGTGAAGTAAGGGATACCGTCCTCCCTCTCGTAGATGGTGAAGAAGGCAGTCGGATAGTTCTGCTTCACGATCTGCCAGGCCCATGCCCACGAGAGGTATGTAAGGCCGTTCTTCTTCTCCGTGTGCTCATTGCAGTTAATTGCAGCGAGCGTTTCGAATACTGATTTACTTGTTTCCATTCTTTATTGGGTTAATTATTCATGCGTTCTATCGCTTCCCACTCCCGGCATTCCTCCATGTAGTCGGACTCTGCCCATTCATAGATGTCGAGGGCTTCCTTGTACTGCTCCTCGGTATCATACTCTTCCCTTGTAGGGCGGTGGAAGTGGAAACTCATACCTCTTCCTCCTCCTTCAGTTCCGGATAGAACTTGGTAATCATCTTCCAGCAGCCCCACAGCACAGCTGCAGAACCGGCGGTGGTGAGTATCTGAAGCCAGAAGGTTTCCGCTTCTGCCGTTAATGCGATGAATGCCGCTGCTGCTACCAGCGAGATGGCCAATGCCACGATGTTCTTGAGTGTCTTCATATCGATTGGATTAATGTAATTCTGCCCTTACAGCATCCTGAACACGGAGTGCGAGGATATCTGCTATTCTGTAGCTCTTCTTTCCGTTAGAGCCAGTTCCAATATGGAATGGACGAATTCTACCGGCAATCTCTGCTTCTACAAACCACTTCCCATAGGTGTCTATCGCCCTGGTCCTCGAGATGGTTCCGGAATGGACTCCCATATTCTCAAGGGCTCTCGTAGCTCCGAGCTCGCAAGCATACTCTATGACTCTACTGATATCCATTATGCTGTCCTTGTAATCTCGTACCTATTGCCGAGACGCTCCACGGTGTAAGTGCGGCTCATCTCCTTGCCTATCCTGCTGGCGTAGTTCCTTACAGTCGCTCCCTCATAATCAGTTGGGGCGAACCGCGAATCTCCTACCTCCATGTCTTTTATAATTCCCTTCAGTGCTGCTCTCATTGTTATATGTATCCGTTATTTGTCTATATTTGCAGTGGTTATTTGCAAAGGTAAGACAATTTTTCTTATCTCCAACATTTTGTCGGAGAAATTTAAGACAATTTTTATCATTATGGAAAAAGGCGAGAAATTAAACACATTGAACCTATTATACGGCAGGGCCTTATCAGAAGGCCTTGTCAGGAGTAAGCAGGAATTCGCAGAATACCTCGGAGTGGGCAGGACCTCCTTGTCATCGGCATTCAGTGGTGATGAGCGTTATCTGACTGATAAACTTATTGAGAAAATTATGGAGGTATGTTGTGGCGATGCACGGCCGGCTATTGTACCGAAGGATTCCATCCTCATCATACCGGACGCAGCTCGTGCAGGCACCATAGGCGACTTCTCCAATTCGGTGGCAGCATACGAGTGCGAGCGGATGGTGAGTCCCATCAAGGGGGCAGACTATGCCATTCAGGTCTGCGGAGACTCGATGGCTCCAGAGTATCCCAATGGTTGCAGAATAATTATCAAGAAGGTTAACGAAGCTGCCTTCATTGAATGGGGGAAGGTATATGTCCTTGATACGGAGAACGGAGTTGTGGTGAAGCAGGTAAGACGCACTGAAGACTCTTCAGTGGTGGAGTGTGTGAGCCTCAACAAGGAGTATCAATCCTTTACGATCAATACGGAATACATCAAGGGATGGTATAGGGTGCTGATGGTGTTGTCGATGAAATAACAAGGGACGCATCACTGCGTCCCTATGCACAACTTAACCCAACGTTTCACAAAAAACTACCACAAATGAAAAAACTCAGTATTATCAATCAGTCGCCATTATATATACAATCGGATAAGTCTGTAAATATAAGCAGGAGTACCATTGATGCTACGCCTATAACAGAAGACGACTATAACGTCTTAATGAAACTGGTGAATCTTCTCTTCTTGTGTAGGGATGAACTGATAGATGTACCTTCATAGTTGTAGCAATATTCCGCAGTTCTTGTCCATATGTTGTCCAGAATTACGCCAATAGGAAGAATGAGATATAATTTACATTTGTAACTCGCTATAAATCAATTAGGAAAAATTCTTCCTAAAATGCAACGAAGTGACTATCTGTTATATTTGTAAGACTATTGAAACAATTACATCAAATACTTGGCTGGAGGTTCCTACAATATGTATTAACAATTGTTAATGCAATAATAGCACTACAATACCATGCATAATATCCGGATTCCTCGCCAATAATGACTGTTATTGTTGTCCAATTGTTGTCCTAACTACCATGATTACATTCAAGGCAATTATTATCCCTAATAACCGGAGAAAGGACGGAACCTATCCGGTGAAGATTCGTATAACCTTCAAGGGAGTCTCCAGGAGGCTGCCTACTACACTCATATGCCGCCAGTGCGACCTCACTCGAGGGAATCGAATTAAGAATCCGGATATCTTGTCGAAGTCCGAGGAGCTCATATTAAGGATGCGTTCAGTCACGATGGGCATATCCCCTTTCGACCTTGAGAACTGCGATGTTGACTGGGTGGTTCAGCGGATCCGGAGAGAGTTATCTGCAGCGTCCTTCAATCTGGACTTCTTCGAATGGGCCGATAATTTTCTTTTGACAAAAACAGCCAAAACGAGAGGTCTATACAATTCATCGGTAAATTCCTTCACCCGTTTCCTTGGGGCTCGCAAATGCGATATTAACAGCATCAGTAAGTCAATGCTGCAGCGATATGCCGAGTGGGTGGAGCATCAGCCGAAGATGTATTACTGCTATGGGCGTGGAGAGCTTATACCCACATCTCATCAGAAGATGAAGGGAGCATCTTCGGCAATCCATCTTAAGAGGCTTCAGCATATATTCGAGGCGGCCAAGAATAGGTATAATGACGAGGATACCGGAGAGGTACTGATTGGTAGGTCCCCTTTCTCCTCGTTCTCGAAGGTCGTGCCGGTATATGCAGGCCAGCCGAATCTTGGAAGAGAATTGATGCAGCGCCTTATCAGTTATCAGACCGATGACAGGATAGTACGATTCGCCCTTGATGTATTCATTATCAGCTTCGGCCTGCGTGGGGCAAACCTTGCTGACCTCTATGATGCGGGGATGGTGGAAGGCAGCACATGGGTGTATCATAGAATGAAGACCAGAAACAGGGTAAAGACGCAGAAGGCAGTGGAGGCAAGGGTGGATATCCCGGATGAGCTGCGACCATTCATTGTCCGGCTGCAGGAACAAGGAAGCGATCTGTGGTTGCCGGTACTGCATAGTTATGGCGGGAGTAGTAAGAATAACTGCTGCGGTAAGATTAACCGAGGCCTGGCACGATGGTGCCAGCAGAATGGAGTAAAGAAGTTCACGCTCTATGCGGCTCGCCATACATGGGCATCGCTGGCGAGATCTATCGGTATTGAGAAGGCCACCGTAGATGAGTGCCTTGTCCACAAGGGAGATTATGCCCTTACTGATATATATGCCGAGCGGGCCTGGCATCTTCATAAGGAAGCCAACCGGAAAGTCTTATGTCTATTCGAATGGCCTATATAGATTTTCCAAAATTTTTCTCACTTTTTGAAAAATTAATTTGTTTATTCAAAAAATAGTTGTACCTTTGCAATACAGAACAACGATAAATAACAACTAATAAAAACGATTATGACAAAGACTTGGGAATTCAACGGAAACGGTTATGAGATGGCACAACTCAATGCCTACGGGCAGTACACAATCAACGGATACCACTGCACGGATTCGTCAATATGGGACAATGTCGACGATGTGGACAACTGGGAGAAGATGGAGGAAGCTATGGAAGCAGCGGAACGCTTCCTCATCCATATGGAAGATGCGGATATCCTTGCTTCTCTCACATCATCGCACTGGGAAGAACATTACTATGCCGAGAGGAATGTACTCAACGATAAGGAGGATAGAGGATTATAGTATGGGAAGTGGAGGAGCAAGACCGGACAGTGGCCGGAAGGCCATCCCGGAGGAAGAGAAGAGGGTGCAGCTGTGTATCACGATTGCACCGGTGACAAGAGAGAGGCTGCACACCATAAGAGACCGAGGTCATAAGATAGGCCCGCTGATAGATGAGCTGGTGGAGCAGTACTGCAGACAATGAGATAGGGAGTCCTTGCGGGCTCCCTATTATATTGTTATCAAGTTATACTACCACAGTGGCGATATGGAATTCAGCAGAACGAGCAGGAATCCCACCACGATGCCCATGCAGTCCATAACGAGGTCTTTCCACTCGCAGGCGT
>JABUTA010000117.1 GCA_021443845.1 Parasporobacterium sp. | reverse complement strand
TATAATTCCAGACTGTTCTCATCCAGCAGGAAATCGTAAATGCTCATGGTTAAAATTCCGTCATCATCGTGCCATGGCTTGATAACGTCTTTTACTACAATAATCTTCTTGAATGAGTCGTTGATGTTTACAAGGGAAGCCTTCTCCTGAGCCCGCTTCTCTTCATCGGGAAGGCTTAATGCCGATTGAACATAGTACCGCCTGCTTCCCTTATTAGCAACAAAATCACATTCCAGCCGTTTCTTTGTCTGACCGTTGTCTGATGTCCGGCTTCTTTTTGTTACTACTCCTACATCCACATTGTAGCCGCGTAATCTGAGCTCGTTGTATATAATATTCTCCATAAGGTGAGTTTCTTCAACCTGTCTGAAACCGAGTCTGGCATTTCGAAGTCCTACATCTTCGAAATAATACTTTACCGGTGTACCTATATATTTCCGACCTTTTACATCGTATCTGTTTGCCTCGTTAATAATATAGGCGTCCTGTAAATACTCAATATAGCTTTTGATTGTATTAAGGCTGATATCCGACCTGATTACACTCTTGAATGTTGCTGCAATCTTTGGTGCGTTTGTTAATGATCCGATTCCTGATGCCAGCACATTTATAAGATCATTCATTTCCTGAACTTTTTCGATATGATGACGTTCTATTATGTCTTTTAAGTACGTTTCTTCAAATAGTTTCGTAAGATATTCTGCCCTCTGCTCGTCGCTTTTCATTGTGACTGTCAGGGGCAGTCCTCCGTAATTTACATACGAACTCCACCCCTCATATTTATCACCATCAAAAGCCTCCATATATTCCTTAAAGCTTACCGGATATATATGCACTTCATCGCCGCGCCCCCTGAACTCTGTAATAATATCCTTTGACAGAAATTTCGAATTGCTTCCCGTTACATAAATGTCCGCATTTCTAATGTGCAATAGTGAATTAAGCACGTCCTCAAATTCGTTGAGCAACTGAACCTCATCAAGAAAAATGTAATAATAGTTTTCATCCGTTATCCGGCTCTTAATATATTCAAGAAGCACAAGCGGCTCTCTGTATTTCCTGTTTTCAATCATATCGAGTTCTATTGATATTATGTGGTCCTCGGGAACTCCTTCTGCTTTAAGATAGTTCTTAAAAATATTAAACAGAAGATATGATTTGCCGGATCGTCTTATTCCGGTAACAACCTTAATCATGCCGTTGTGCATTCTGAGTTTGAGTCTGTCCAGATATAAATCTCTTTTAATCTCCATGTCGTTCTCCCATATTGATTATTTCGGGCACATGTGCCCTTGTTTTTCAATATTGTACCCGATTAAGCAATTGTACGCAACATCTCTATTGATTATTTCGGGTACATGTGCTTTTATTTTTCAATATATACCTCCGAGTAGACATTCCCGCCCCCATGATACAAAAGGAGACGGACTGCTTCGTCCACTTGGCAGTGAAGTCCTTCTTCAACAGTATACTTACCTGAAATCACGCTGACTATGTAATTCGTTAGGTGCTTCAAGCGCCCTTTATTCAAATCGGTTTTATTAAAATTGATTTGAATAAAACATGTCATTCCTGAACTGAATAATCAATTTATTGCTTGAAATTTCCACAGTAGTGTTCACATTTCTTACCGCTGCACGGTATACGATTTTATACTCAAAAGACAACGCGTTGTTGAAATGTTAAATTGAGAAATGTATAATAAATTAGCTGTTTGAAAGATATTCGTATCTTCAGAACTAATCCCGTTAGGCGTTGGTAGCACCTAACGGGATCTTTTGTCAATGCTTCTATGCAGAGGGACATTGCCGAATTCTCTTGACAAATACGACAATATCTGGCGTGTTCTCTTATCAACAAAAGCACGAACCACGGGATTCTTCCCCTCATACTTGTAGTCAATATCTACAGCAACATCTTTTTCATTTATGTACGGATTAAGGATTGCGATGACATCTGCTTCACTTGATGCGCATAAAAGAGATCTTAATGAAACCATTAAACAATTCGCTGACGAATCGAAGTTTGACATTAAAGGTTCTTTGTCAGGCATTCCGTCCCACACCGTTCCAAAAAGCTTATATGTGGATTTCATAGGTCAATATACACTCCTGTTTTTAAGTTAATGGCTTCCTCACAAAATGCGTTCAGCACGCCTAACAATTCTCTGTATCTCGGTTCTGTAGGTCGGTTAAGCCGTTCTGTTATCCAGTTTTTCAATGTGTAACATTTTTTATCGTCAAAATATTCCACATCGCCATAATCCAGTAGGGTTTTACATCTTTCATTAATTTCTTCAATATCCGGGAAGAACAGGTCTGCGTCATCCAGTCCATTTTCAAAGACATAGCATTTAACATTTGGATCCGAGCGATACTGCTTTTGAGAAATCGGACCATATTTATTCCATTCAAGGCCTTCAAGCGATAAAAATAATTGAAAATCCATTTACATTTCCTCCCTCTTTTTTATTTTGTAATGCCCTTCGCCAGAATTAGAAACAGGTGATCCGTCAAGTTTCACCCAGGTTTTAAGTTTATTGTCATATATCCTTAAATACCCGCCTGCCATATCCGCAGAAACATCGTAACGGCCCCCCTTGAAAATGTATTTTGTTCCTTTTTCTTTTACTGTGAAGTCCGGAGCGAATGCATCTACAATATCATTAATGTTCACCTTTTGTTTTGACCAATTTTCATTATATTTCTCTTCACGCATTTTGCTTCTGTCAAAACGGCCTTTTTCAACCGCGGATTCAGGAACCTTGACCTCGACATAATGCTTGGATGCCTCTGAATATGCGCTCTTTTGATCTGCCATTTTAAGCCACCTCCTTGGAAAGACGATGGAAATCCTTGTATATTCTGTACGGTATGCCCATAACGGAAAGTTGATTTTCTGCAATCTTATCGTGTTTTCCATAGATTAACAGCTTTGATGGCAAAAGATACAACATCTTCGAAATGAAGTTAAAATTGGTTTCTGATTTAAGATTGTCACATCCCAGAAAGCTTGTGGCCCATATAATATTCTTAGGAAACAAGCGAAGATTATTTACGGACCTAGAGTCTCCAATTCTCGCGTTCATTACAATCTTAATCCCATTGCAAGCCAAAACAGCAAGAAACAACTGATTCAAAAGCATAATCGCATCCTGCCATTCCTTATCCATATCCGCTGTTACAGTGACATCAAGCCCAATAACGCCCTGAAACTGTTTGTATTCAGATATATCGTCAAAAGCATTTTCAAGACGCCTGTATATTGACTCATCACTGCCAAAAAAGCAGATTGCCGTTTTCTTTGGATCCTTAACAACCTTGTGATGACGATTGTAAAATGGAACGATAAGTTCTGGTTCTTCAACTAAAAACATTTCCTTTTTAAATATCGGAAAACCGTTTTCTGAGAATTCAATCCTGTCGTTCAAATAGGACAAATACTTGTCTGTAATTTCAATTATGTCTAATAAATTTCGTATCATATTTTTTCCTCCTCCGGAGTGATACTTATTTGCGGAGGTACGAAATATGCTGCTTGAAAGATATTCGTATCTCCGGAAACTGATTGTTAGCGTTTTTATCATATTGGGGCAAATCACTGTTGGTAGCAGTCATATGCACCGTTTAATCAATCATACACACCACCTGCCTTTCAATATGTAAGCCGTTTCTTAGCCGCGGCCGATGAAACGTCATACATTTTCATAATCTCTTTTTCAGAGAGATTACCCGTATATTCATACGGCATCATTACCTCGCCGGCAATTGCCTTAACCGCCCATTCAAGTCTCCTATATGGAGGAACATCTTTTGTTAATCTACGGGTGTAAATTGGCTTATATCCAAGCTTATCGAGAAAGGCGTGCATTATTTCATGGATAATATGCATTCGATGTCCGCCAACCTTTCTCTCTGAAGCGCCTTTATATACGCTTTCTTTAATCTGTATCAAATACCCGTCCTCAGTAGGTATGCACTGTGCAGGCACGTTTCCCGGAAGTTCGTCGTCACAAACCACTTCATATCTGACGTCTTCAAATCCCTCTAATTCCGGAAGTCTATCAAGCAATGCAACTGGATCAATTGGTTCATCTGCCGAAAATCCACAGATAGTACGAAACAGTTTGGCATATAGCCTGAGTTTCTCCCGGCAAACCGCCTTAATTTCATAATCCATTAGTCTGCATCCTCCTTCAAAAGGTTCAGAATGGCATTTGCTGTTTCATCGTCAAGTTTCTCAAAGGAACGCTGAAATTGCACAGCAAGCTTTCTCTGTGAAACGGATGCCGATGAGAGGTTTAATTTTACCTGCGTTTTTGATTCCTCGATTGCCTCGTATAATTCCTTTTGCTGACTCTCATCAAGATGGTAATGGTCAATAAGTATCGGTGCCCACGATTCAGGTACATTCTTCTTCCCATTTTCAACAGAAGAAACGAACGAAACCATACAGTTTAAGAGTTTAGCTGTATCGCCCATAATTTCATGGTTTTTTACACGTAAAACGCGCATAAATTCTCCAAATTTTGTGTAGCTCATATTAATCCTCCTTTTCTTTCTAACAGAAGCATAACACATGTTTACTTCCAAATCAATAATTTTTTCACCTTAAATTGGTGAAAAAATAAATGCTGGTGTCCCCTCTCTATCTTTCTTTACGCCTGCTTGGCTGAGTAGTCCACAGGTTTCCGATGACGTAAGTTTAAGATTTTGCTATAATGAAGAGTCTTTTGAATTTAAAAGGAGGAATTGCAATGGAGGTGTTTCAGTGAAAAAATTTCTTACGAGTGTTTTATTTGCGATTATGCTGGCAGTGTTTGTGCCGGCAGGTGTTTACGCGGCGAACGCGACGTCGTCCGGCGGGGATAATGGTTCAGTCGTTTCCGGTGAAATATATGTGGTGAATCCGCTTTACGAGGACGTGATTTCCCTCGAGGATGCGAAGGCGGCTTTGCAAGCCATACGGGAAGAAAATGCGAAAAAGGCAGCGGCTGCTGCAAAATCCGGAAAGCTGTCGGCACAGTCTGCCGATTCAGACACGCCGCTAACCGATCACAACGCGATGGCGAAAGTTCTTCGCGATGGAATGAAAAACCGCGAGACGGAAATAGTATATACGGTGTTTGAACCGGATAAAAGTATCGTTTCAGAGGGGGAAATTTCTGAAGAGTGGCTGGAAGAGCATACATATGGGATTTACGACCTTGCTGTTGAGCATACGGGAGTACCGAACGAGGGTGACTACCTCCAGTGGCAGAACGGTTACTATTATGCTTCTGCTAGCGGTAAGGGCAGCAGCGCGGGATATACCTTTACGATAACCTTTACTATTGTTTATTACACAACAGCATCGGAGGAAGAAGCGGTCAACGCTAAGGTTTCTTCCATCCTTTCGAACCTGAATGTTCCGGAAAGCGCCTCTGCATACGAGAAGGTGCAGGCCGTCTATGATTATCTGTGCGAGAACGTGACGTATGATTATGAGCATCTTGGCAATGACAGCTACACAACACAGTTCACAGCATACGGGGCGCTCAATAACGGTACAAGTGTCTGCCAGGGATATGCGGTTGCGTTTTACCGTCTGGCCCTCGAGCTCGGCGTCGACAACAGGGTGATTACCGGCACAAGCCAGAATCAGAACCATGCCTGGAATATCGCACGGATTGGATCGCGCTATTATAACTTGGATTCCACATGGGATTCGTCCTTTGCACAGCAGCAGTCAGATTACCAGTACTTCCTCAAGACTGAGAATGATTTTGCAGGTCACACCCGTGGTTCGGATTATTCAAGCAGTGAATTTAACGAAGCTTATCCGATGGCAACATCAGCTTTCGTGCCGTGCGGGGATACGCATACAC
>JABUTA010000116.1:3198-9101 GCA_021443845.1 Parasporobacterium sp. | reverse complement strand
CCCACCATGTCGAAGCTGTGTCCGGGAAGCGGGATAATTTCCATTCCCGCAGGCAGTACATCAGGGGTCAGCAGCTCTGAACTGCTGCTCTGTGCCATCATGAATTTGCCTGAAATATCCTTAAAGGGCAGGCCGCCGAACAATGTCACAGGCTCTAACTGAGGATTATTTGTATATACATTTTCCATGCCGGGTGCGTAAATATGGCATCCGGTGCGTTCCTGAAGGAAACGGTTGCCTCCTATATGGTCCGCATGGGAATGAGTGTTGAACACAGCTGTCAAAGTCCATCCCTTTGCCTCTATATGCCGCAGGACCTTCTTTCCTGCGTCCTTGTCATTACCGCTGTCTATGGCGATAACAGTTTTATCCCCTGTCTGCACCAGGCCTGTCTTTGCCGGACAGTCTATATAATAATCATGTTCCGAAATCTGTATCAATTCATACATTTATTTAAATGCCTTTCTGTCATCAGAATTCTATTCCCCGGCGTGCGGGGATGCCCTCATCGTAGGGATGCTTATGTTTTTTCATTTCAGTGACATAATCCGCCAGGGCCAGCAGATTCCCGGAGGGATTTCTTCCGGTAAGTACCACTTCCATATTCTCCGGTCTGTTCCGGAGAAATTCGCACAATTCAGCTTCATTGATCACTCCCAGATTGCAGGAGGCTACAGCCTCATCCAGCACCAGCATATCTGCATCCCGGGACATTTCGATTACCTGCCGCAGCATCTCAGAATAATCCTTTGCAGCCTGCATTCTTTCCTCTGGGGTCATTACGGAGAAAAATCCCCGGATAGTATTGCAGTGAACCACAGTAATGCCTTCTGTGTTCCCCAGAACACCTATCTCTGACGAATCACCGCTCTTCAGGAACTGGGCAAAGATCACCCTTCTGCCGGCACCTGCTGCCCTTACTGCCAGCCCGACAGCTGTGGTGGTTTTTCCTTTTCCGTTCCCGCAATAGATATGAACCATACCTCTCATAAATGTACCTCTAGCTCCGGCATTCCGGAAATGTCTGCTTCTGCAACGGCAATGCTCTGCTCATCCACTGCATAAGGCTTCAGAATAAGCCGGATACAGGTCTGATCATTCCTGCACAGTCAGGTTATAATGATAACATCCCCCGCACCAGTTCTCAACAACAAATATCCAGCCATAGCCTTCATTCATAATAATGGGCGAAGGCTTTTTACTGTCGCCCTGCATTTACCTGCTGAAATTTGCCGGCTGAAAGAATCACATATTTTTAACAGTTTTCCTGTTGATAAATATGTATAATAAAGAAAAAAGATCGGAGGTATAAATACATTTCATGAAATTCAAAATAATTATTTCAACCTTTTTAATATCATTACTGTTATGCTCCACGGCATATGCAGGCAGCCGCTTTGCTGAGGAATATAAGACCCCCTTCTATTCTTCTCCATCAGAGGTAACATTTGAAGACATCGAAGCAGCATCAGTAATCGACAACATTCTTGCAGTTAATGGCAGCTTCAAAATAATCACTGCCCCTGCGGCTCAGGAGGGTGAAGAACCCTATTACACTTCAACCTTAAACTATGCCCTTACCGACGGTCTCAGGGAGTGTACTGATGATGTAACATATCCTGACGGTGAATCTGCAAGCATCTATTATTCCGATGATGAAGAAAATCCCGTGCTCTACTCAGTTTATGATGGTGTTATTGAAGCATTTCAGATCTACCGCGAAAACGTCCTGAATGAATTTGCTTCCTCCCTGCTGCTGGCAGACGGGCTCAAGGGCACCATAGACAGCATCACCGAAAAAGACGGTAACTACATCGCAGATATATCCCTTTCAGAAAATGATGTGCCCGTTTTAAAGGAAACAGTCACCATCGATCCTGAATCCGGTTTCATCACGGAAATCATCATTAACGCACAGGACGAAGACGGCATATTCACCGTAATCTACACCTACAGACTCATCTATGATGAAGATGTTCATATCAACAGAGATGTTGTTGAGGAATTCCGTAATTCCGGAGGCGAGATCATATATCTTGAGGAATATGCAGATGCGGACACCGCCGAAGATGCCCCTGAGGGTACTTTACCTGTCGACAGTGCACTCTCATTTACAACTACCGATATTAACGGCAATGGAGTCACGGAAGACATCATGAAGGATGCCCGGCTGGTAATGATCAATTTCTGGGAGCCCTGGTGCGGTCCCTGTGTAGGGGAAATGCCTGACCTTCAGAAGTTATATGAAAACTACAAGGATAAGGGACTCCTTATACTGGGAGTTTTCGGAACTGCAGGCAGTGATGCTGAAGCAATAGCAGAAGATGCCGGAACCACTTATCCACTTCTCAACTCAACTGATGACTTCGATATCTACAGAAGTGCTTATGTTCCCACAACTGTTTTCCTTGACAGCAACGGCATGATGATTTCTGAAGATGCCCAGTATATCGGAGCCAGATCATACGAAGAATGGGAGACTCTGATTCTGGAATATCTGGACAGATAAAATCACAATTATTTTCAGCAACTACAATTGTCTTCATGACATAACAAAGGCGGTGCAGGTTTTGAGCCTGCACCGCCCTTTCATTATGACTTATTATTTATTATTTTGAATGTTTACGTCTTCTGATGGTTATCACGCAGGATACGATGCATGCTGCGGATACGATCATAAGCATAAACCAGAGTGCCATGTTATTGCTGTCACCGGTCTTAGGTGCATTTCCGTCTGACGGCTTAGAAGGATCCGGTTTAACAGGATCAACAGGCGCAGCCTTTACTATAAGATCAGTCTCAACTGAAGCGTCATTATACAGAAGCTTTACCTTATGAGTTCCTACACTGAGAGTATCGGTATAGCTCTTCTTCAGTGTAAGGATGGTGCTTCCTGATACTGCAGTATAATTATCTGCTGCCAGGTCTGCTCCGTCTACCTGCACACCCATGAAGTACTCTATCTCACCATTGCACCTGATCACGATGTCAGTTGCGCTTCCCTTAGTGAAGGACTGGTTCTCACCTTCTATGATAAGGTATTCAATCACCTTACCGCATTCATCGCACTTGCCGTCTTTGCTGTTATCCTTGTGGCCTGCGGCCGGGATAACCTTCCAGGTATCGATATCTTCTGTGATTTCTTTTGTGCAAGCCGCATCTTCAAAGAATTTGCCGCATTCACATTCGTAATAATCCTTCTGACCTGCTTTCTCGCATTTTGCTTCGAAGCCCTGAACAAGTGTGCCCTTGTGGATATGTCCGATGGCAGGCTTTATCACATATGAACATATGGTACATAACTGAGGAGTTGTTTCTGTTGCTTCCGGTCCCGGTACATGGGCTTCTCCGGCATCCTTTGCGGAGCAGCGTTCGCATACGTGGTAATGATTTGACGTATCCGCATTCTCTTTCAGATATGTTTCTGACCACACATGTCCGAGAGGCTCGGTCACTTTCCACTCATCAATATCTTCTGTGATTACTTTGGTGCATTCTTTGTCTTCAAAGAACAGGCCGCAGGTACATTCATAATAATCTTTCTGTCCCGGAGTCTCACACTTTGCTTTGAAGCCCTGGCAGAATACTGCATGCTCTGTATGAACGCATTCCCACAGTGCATAAAGGGTTATATCTGATTCTACAGTACGAGTTTCAAAGTCCCATTTATCGGTATACTTCTCATCAGCATACCAGGCTATGAAGTTGTATCCGGATTTTTTCGGAGTTTCAGGAGCTTCTATTGTCTTTCCTGCCGGAATCTGTACATCTGCGATTTCTGTTCCTCCGCAGGAATTGAATGTTACTGTCTTTCGGCAGTTGCTGCAGTCCTCATCGTATACTTCGGCACAATTACTGCAGCCATCCTGTCTGTTAGGACAGAGATCATAGCATTCTCCACATCCGCCACATGACTTGCAAACGTCAATTCCTTCTTCTGCGCTGCAGCTTTCACACCAGTAACACCACGGGCAGATAAGAGCGCAGTTTGGACAGCAATTTCTGCACTCGGTGCAGATTACGTTTGTCTCTTCATTACAGTTAGGACAGATTACAGTGGTACAGTTGCTGCAGCCGTCATCATATACTACTGCACAATTGCTGCAGCCGTCTTTGTTAGGACAGATATCAACGCAATAACTGCAGCAGCCGCATACCGGACAACATTCCCAGCCTTCCTCTTCACAACAATGAACACATTCATTGCAATACATACAGATAGGTGTACAATTGCTGCAATATTTGTTGCATTTTCTGCAGACATCAGCGCATTCGCTGCAGTACTCACCGCAGCCCGGGCAGATACCTCCCTTGCTGCCGCAGTTCGGACAAACGGGCTCTGCATATACATACACGCTGACCATGCACACACCTACAGCACTGAATGCATATGATTTGCCTTCGCTCATATATAAATACATTTCAGCATAGTTTGAAAGTACGGGGATATCCTCACCGTTTACAGTCACCGAATCAGCATGACCTGATATCATGAACTGAAGCCATTTGGTTTCACCCGGGATGTAGTCTTCGGTATCTGCCTCAACAGTACCCTCCAGTCCTTCAGGTGTGAATGTTGCCAGTGTCTGCAGTTCCTCAGCTGACATTTCTGTATCAGGCCTGGTATAGGTGATTCCGACGTCATAACGAGGTATTACTCCTGTCGGAATCAGGACTATCAGATTGCCCGGCTCATAAACAGCCAGCACTGACTCTCCGTTGTAACCTAATATCGCCAATATACCGGACCCTATTGGTACTGCTGCACCGTTTACGGTCACACTGTTCGGATACTCATCCAGTGTATAAAGAAGCGCCGCCGCAATGGTCTCGCCTTCTACATATGTGTCACTGGTAAGGTCTCCGCCGGCAGCAAGAAATGTGCAGGATGAAGGTGCCAGACCTTCCGGAGATGTGGTGTTAACTACAGCTTCCAGATCATCTGCTGTCATACCCGGGGTAAGATCTCCGACCTGAATTTCCACATCAGGAGCTCCTTCCGGAGCCTCAAGAACATATTCAAAAACATATACCAGTCCATTATCAGGATCATAAGCTGCCATAGAACTGTTCATCATAAGCAGCATTATTTCAGCTTCCATCAGGCTCGGCATAAGGGGCAGTTCAACTCCGTTAAGAGTAACCCCTGCAGGAGCAGCATCCGATTCGAATGCAACCATTACCCACGTGATGGTCCCGGGCTTATATGAAATATAAGACATGCCAAAATCAGCATCGACAAGAACAGTTGCAGGTTTAAGATACTCATTGTTTATCCTTATGTTGCCGCTGATCTCCTCAAGATTCATACCGGGCTTAAGTTCCGGAATAATGATGTCATAGTTGACTGAAACAGGCGGATCTTCGGTTAACTCAGCTTCTTCGGTTTCCTCTGCTGTTTCCTCAGTATCCTGAGCCTCTTCCGGAGTTTCTGTGGTTTCTTCCGCACTCTCAGAAGCCTCTTCAGATTCCTCTGACGGATCATCTGCATTTTCGGTATCCTGAGTTTCTTCAGAAGTTTCGTCAACAGCCGGATCTGTTACATCTCCGGAAGATTCTTCCGCATCCTCAGAAACATCTTCAAGCTCTTCGAACACAACTTCTGTCTGTTCGAATTCCTGAAAATCTTCAGAATCATCATGAATATGAACATGCTGATCGAACTCATCGCCGGATATTTCAGATTCATCGGAGATATACTGCGAATTGATGCCCTGATCATCCGCTGCGAAAATGCCTGTAATCGGCAGCGAACTGAGCACCAAAGTCAATGATAAGATAAAAATCAGAACTTTAGGGTGTTTTTTTAACATAACCAACCTCCAGTGTACGTGATAAACTGCCATACCTCAGAGGCGGATACCTCAGAGGCGGATACCTCAGAGGCGGATACCTCAGAGGCG
>JABUTA010000116.1:0-3015 GCA_021443845.1 Parasporobacterium sp. | reverse complement strand
ACTGTACAGCTGTACAGTTCCTGTTCCGTTTCCTCCGTTCCAGAGTCTGGTGTGGCGTTTTGTACCATTTGGCGCTTCATATTGTATGAGCAGCATATCCGATTTCCTGCATGAGGCATCTGTTACCATACGATTTCGACCTGTCCGCTGTTCCACATGCCATATGATTTCGTCTGCTGTCTCCCGGCATGAGAACTGTGTCCGGGTAAAAGTCCAGAACTTGGAAAAATTAAACTCATAGCCTGTCCCTTCATACCAGAATGCGGAAAGCAGTTTTCTTTTCAATGAAACAGGTCCGATCTTCGGACGGCCTCCGCCAATATCAAACACGCTGTTTTCCAGCCGTTTTCCTGTGATCTCGCTTACAAGGTCGTCAGATGAAAGCCACAGCCAGGGGGTGGTAAAATCCTTACCCCAGTTTTTATCGGCATATCCGTAGCAGGTGTCGGCAGATACAGTATAAGTCTCTCCGTCCAGTATAATCTTCCCTCTGTAAGCTGTTTTCATACCTTCTGCATGCCAGAACATTTCAAAAAGCTGAAGTTTTCTCATCAGCGTGCCGGCTCCGTATCCGACATTAAAAGGTATCTGTTTTTCAACAGACAGCTCCCACTGCATGTTTCCGCTGTCACACATCCATTCGGGATGTTCCTCTGCTTCCTCTTCCGTAACACAGACAGAACCCTTCAGGACAGTCTCCGATGCCAGACAGTCTGAAGCCTCTACCCGATAGGGAACTCCGTAACTTACAGCAGTTTCCTCCCATCCGAAAAACCGGTGAAGCTGGCGGGGATTCTTCCCCCAGGTACCCACATTCACCATAAAATAGGACGGCACAGCACCCTTTTCCCTGTTCTCAGGCAGCTGTCCGAAAACAGGAAGGCTTCCACCCTTTTCAGGATTGCAGAGAAAATATTCTATATAAAACGGCCTTTCTTCCCCTGTCGTATCATTGATGGCAGTAAAGCTGTGCCACCACCAGTCATATCCCTGCCTTGCCTGACCACCATACAGCTGGCATGCATTTCTTCTGATATCATGTTTCCGAAACATATTTTATGCCTCCCTGATAATCTGTCCGTTACTTCATGTACTCAGGATACGGTTCCGCCAGTATCTTCTGCCACATCCAGGTAAGTTCCCTTGGCCGTACCGCAACAGGCTGTATCTCAACATATCTGTAGTATTTTTTACCCAGCAGTGCCAGCAGAGTTACCATTGCTGCAGCCCTTCCCTGTTCATAGGGTTTCTGGGCACTCAGCCCTCTTACCATCATGTCTTTAGACATATATTCGGCTATTTTGGCATCCAGATCCACAGTTGAAACAGATATATCTGTTCTGCCCATATCTTCAAGGGCCCTTATAGCCTCCAGAGCAGGTGTTTCCCAGGATATGTAAATGCCATTTATGTCAGGATGTTCCTCCACCATTTCCCTGGTAAGCTCATATACATCTTTTATTCTCGGAAATTCCTTTTTGGCAATTATCTTCAGATTAGGATAGTCGTTTACAATAGCCTGTTCTGCTCCGATGTCTCTTGTATTGGTCATCCTGTAGGATTTACCATATACGATCAGTCCTATATTTGCAACTTTATCATCTTTGAAATATTCTCCAAGGATTGCTGCAGCATTCCGGCCATTTTCCTTTTCATTAATGGAGACGCAGCTGTAATAATCACTCTGATCAAATCCCTTCGGCAGATTGCCGATAAGAATAACCTTCATCTTCCGGGATATGGTCTTGAATCTTTCAGATGTAACATCCTCATCCACAGGTATTCCTATAAGGGCATCCGGTGCCTGGTCCTCAATGGCATTCAGTTCCGCAATCTGCAGCTTTGGATCATAATTGGCATCCATTGCCGAGATAACCTGTACGCCGTACTGGCTGAGGGTCTCCCTGATAGCACGTTCCTGCAGTATTGACCAGTAGGTTTTCGTATTCTGAAATGATAAGGCGACCTTGTATTTAGCTCTGATGAGGGTCATCTTTTCCTCATCGCTTATGAACAGTTCCTCCGGATCATATGCTCTTTCTCCGAAAGGTCCCGTATTGATGACTCTTGTAGTTTCCCTGATGCGGAAATCAGTCCTGATCCTTTCTACCGGCATCTCAAAGGGTATTCCGTTCATCTCCTTCATCAGAATGTCAACTGCCTTTTCCGCCAGTGTTTTAACATCTATGATCAATGAAGAATAATTCAGCATCATGGTGTCATTAAATCCATTATTGCCATATGCGATAACAGAAATATCCTGAGGACATTTCATGCCCAGCTCATTAATCTCCTGCATAAGCCTGCCGGACAATGCATTTCCTATGGTTATGAATGCAGTAGGCATTGTGGATTTTGCAAACCTGCCCAATATCTTTGTGTTGTTCTGATGTTGCGGAACTCTGATCATGTATTTTTCTTCAGTTTTCAGTCCGGCTTCCATTACAGCACTGCAATACCCTTTCATGCATTCATCTATGCATCCGGATTCCCTGTCTAAATAAACCAGGCCTATCAGAGTGTGTCCGTTTCTTATAAGATATTTCACGCCCTTATATACAGAATGTTCATCATCGCATAACACCATAGGCAGAGCGGAATTTATAATATTCCTGAAAATGCAGACAACAGGTTTTCTTGACCTGCTGAGTTTGTTGTAAAAAACAGATTTTTTCTTTGAGGGGATAAGTATTATCCCGACAATGTTCTTATCTGTCAGGATGGAAGTGAGTATCTCCTTCTCAATATCGTGAGAATTATCTGTAATAAATACAGACATTATAAAGCCGTTTTTCCGAATCTCAGGCTCAAGCCGGCATATAATATCCGCAAAGATAGAATTGTCTATTTCCGGAACCACAACGGCAATCCTGTCACGGCATGAGAAAATGACAGAACCGGTATCTTTCTGTTTTATTTCATATCCTGTATCTTTTATAGCCTGCTCAACCGCTGCCACAAGCTCCGGCCTGACAAACCTTGTCTTATTTATAATATGTGACACTGTAGCAATGG
>JABUTA010000115.1 GCA_021443845.1 Parasporobacterium sp. | reverse complement strand
TTCGTCTGCCACGGCAACATCTGCCGTTCCCCCATGGCAGAATTTATATTAAAGGATATGGTTGAAAAGTCAGGACTTGCCGATGAGTTTTACATTGAGTCTGCTGCCACCAGCTCAGAGGAAATCTGGAACGGGGTAGGAAATCCCATATATCCCCCTGCAAGGAGGATACTGGATGCTCACGGCATCAGCTGTGATGGGAAAAGAGCCCGCCAGGTCACAAAAGCGGATTATAATAGATTTGACTATATCATTCTTATGGATCGCAGTAACATGCGCAACATCAGAAGAATAATACCTGCAGATCCGGCAGGAAAGATGTCCCTGATGATGGACTATACAGACCACCCCAGGGATGTGGCGGATCCATGGTATTCCGGGGATTTTCAGCAGACCTGGGATGATATCACAGAGGGCTGTGAAGGCTTTCTGAAATCATTATATGTCTGATGATGTGAAAAATATCGCACCGGGGGTATGCAGCTAAGTCCGAGCTAGTAATAATATCTGGTTGACTGTTCTGCTATGCGAAGGGATAAATCTTCGAACTGCATAGGTTCGGAAAATAAGAATCCCTGGACATAAAGATCCATCTTGCCGCTGCAGATTTCTTTAAGATATGACATCTGATCTTCTGAGTCAACGCCTTCCACAATTGCGGGGATATCGAGCTTGTTTGCCACAAACAGAGAACCCTGGAGAATAGCAAGATACTTGGAATTACGGATGTTCTGAACGATGCTTTTATCAAGCTTTATCACGTCTATAGGCATGTCACCCAGTGCATTAAGGGTAGAGTAGCCGGAACCGAAATCATCGAGGGAAATGGAAAATCCCTTATTCTGCAGCTGGTTCAGAATGATCAGCATCTTACGGTGGTCACGGGCATCGACAGATTCAGTTATCTCGAAAATAATGAGCTCGTGAGGGATATTGTGATTATCCACTATACGTTCCAGAGTGTCTGCCAGATTGCTCTTGTCGAAATCGCTTTGTGAAATATTAACAGACACAGGAACAACATCATATTCATTATCAATCAACTGCCGCATGTCGGTGCATACCTGGTTAAGCACATATTTATCCAGCATATAGATAAATCCGTTCTGTTCAAACAACGGGATGAATTCAGAGGGCATGACGGCACCGTATTTGGGATGAAACCATCTTGTGAGAGCTTCGGCACCTCTGATGCGTCCGTCTCCCAACTGATACTGAGGCTGGTAAAACACCTGGAATTGGCGGTTTACCAGAGCAGTGTGCATATTATTTTCCAATAACTTCTTTCGTTTCAGCTTGTCTGAAAGCTCGTTATCGAATTGTGCGACAATATGGTCTGGCTCATAACGTATGGATTCACAGACTGCACGGGCATTCCGGAAGGCAGATTCAGCAGAGCAGTTGTCATCAATACGGGAATAAACTCCGCATTTAAAGGAAGACACAAAGTCATGCTTTTTCTGTTTTCGCAGTACAACATTATCAATGATCTGCTTCAGTTTCTCCATTGAAATATGGCTCATTAAAAGACCGATACAGTCATCACCTATTCTTCCCATAATGAAATCCTCAGGAAGATAAAGCATCAGAGTATCTGAAAGACTGCTGATCATGTTCTGGCAGAAAGCATCACCGTATCTGCCCCGCAGGATGTTATATGATTCGATTTCAATGCATATCATATCAAATGATTCATTACCTTCAACAGAAAGCATGCGGTTGGCATATTCAAAGAAAAACAGTTCGTTGTAAAGCCCGGTAATGGAATCTTTTTCCAGTTTTACCAGAAGGTCATAACTGCTATGTCCCGGAGAAGAAGAACATCTGTCATGTGTGGCATAGTATTTTTTCTTATCTTCATACATTAGTCTGTCGATATGCATAAGATGTTCATCCATTTCATGGTTCCGGAGATCAAGCTCGCTCCAGCCGGCAGACACAGAAAGAGTGTACGGTCTGTCTGAAGCAGAAACAACTGCCAGGTTATTTCTTATAGCCTGTAAAATTCCGTTTATCAGCAAAGGATCCTGAGTATGAAGAATGACAATGAACTCGTCACCGGCATAGCGTATGACTTCCCCGAGACTGTTTACGGAACGGGTGAAAGCATTTGCAGCATCGGAGAGTGCCTGATCACCTACGGTATGACCGAATCGGTCATTGATAGATTTAAAGTCATTGAGATCCAGCATCATCAAGGAAAATGCATCAGGTGCCGTCAATGACCTGTTGCTTATCAGATAATCCAGGTAGAACCTGTTGTTAAGGCTGGTGAGTTTATCCCGGAACAGAAGGTCGTTCTGAAGACCGAACATGATTCCGCCGAGGGATATGCAGATAAAAGGCCAAAGCGTGGATACTCCGGTAAAAAAGTACTGGATAAGAGATCCTGATATAACGGGACCGATAAGCGTCCATACAGGGAAGAATTTCAGCATGCCGCTTTTACGTCTGGCAGTAAAATAGATGAGTCCTGCATCGATAAGGAAAAATATATGCATCAGACCATATGCCAGAAATAAGGGCCCTCTGGAATAGATATTATCACCTTTGGATATCTCAAAAAGAACAGGCGTGAAAAAGTTTATAACTATAAGAGCCATGGCAATGCAGGACAACAGATACAGGAAACATTTATGTATTTTGCTGATGGTCATTCCCAGATAATGGAGCAGAAATGTTATGAGCAGATCATTTATAAGAGTACACATTATGAACATCCATATATTACAGCCGATGAGAATAACATATACAGCATTGCCGGGTTTTCCGTTAAGTATGTAGGACGCAGGATCTGTGATGCAGCACGTAAAACATGTTAATACCATCAGTGTCAGCAGGCGGTCCTGCAGAGCGCGGGTACGGAATCTCCACGCATTGTCAACAACGGTGATGAATAAAATAATAATACCTATAAGATTTGCTATTATGATTGCCTGTAGGTTGGGTTGCTGCATAGGTCTGTCACTTTCAGGGAGATAAATAATAAGTATTTCATACAAATACCAGCTGTACCAGGAGCATATAGCATACTGTTCCGGCTACGATGCTGAGTATTGTATTGTGCTTCCACAGGTGTACGGCGGCCACAAGAGCTGCGGATATCAGCTCAGGGAGAAATGTTCCGACTGAAGTAAATGATATATCTTTCAGACAGAACACTACCAGCATGCCCATAACCGCATAGGGCAGAAGGCTGCTGAGCTTTGTTATGAACTGAGGTGCCTTACGTTTCCCGCTGAATACCAGAAACGGAAGAGCTCTCAGTGCAATGGTTACGGCTGCAATTATCAATATTCCGATAAAAATATATGTGTTATTCATTGCCGGCCCCCTTCCTTCTCCGTGAACGTATACGTTCAAAAATATCAGGAGCTGACAGCACTATGACAATGGCAAGCATTGTCGGGATCAGAAAGCTGTCCGGGCCGAATATAAGTCTGCATATGACGGCACTGAGTGCACCTGCAATGGCCGGCCAGTGTTTTTTTCCCTCACACCACTGATCCACTGCCACAGTGATAAACAGAGCAGTCAGGGAAAAATCAATGCCCTTTGTATTGATAGGTATGAATCTTCCTGCTGCAACCCCGATAATGCTTCCCAGTACCCAGTAACATTGGTCAAACAGTGATACCAGCAGATAAAAGCCGGGGTTATTATTTCTTTTATTCTCATCCTCCCGAACGAGAAGAGAATATGTTTCGTCTGTCAGGGAAAATACCAGGTAGGGTTTCTTTCTGCCGGAATCCTTATATTTGTCCAGCATTGAAATGCCGTACAGCAGATGTCTGGCATTTACCGCCAGGGCAGTAAGGGCAAGCGTTATAAAACCCGCACCGGAACTTAAGAGTCCCACGGCAACATACTGCATGGATCCGGCATAAATAAAGATGCTCATAAGTACAGGCCATATAAGGCCAAGTCCTTTGGAATATGCCAGAATGCCGAATCCTGTTCCCAGAACAATATAACCTGCCATGACAGGCAGACTTTTAATAAAGGCACGGCGGACCGTGCCGGAATTATCGGGGGCGGTGTCTGTATTGTGCAATGTTTTCATGGTTGACATTTTAGCAAATCATTGCAATAAATACCATAACAGTTGACTTTTTTCTGTGTGATTCTATAATTGATTCGGAGAAATCCTTCTCCCTTCTTGATTTCTTTTAAAATACAGCAATCGTCTTAAAATACCCCGTACTCCGACAGGACCTTGTGTAACTGCATTTTATGTGCAGAATACTTCGAGGGCTATTAATGCTGAACAAAATTAATCGTAAACAGGTGGAAAATATCCTCAGGAACAGGGCTGAAATCCTGAAAAGGATCAGTGAAACGGAGGAAAGAATACGCAGTCAGATGGAAGACGAAGGTGATATCATACGGGAGGCATCCATTCCATCGGCAGGAGCCTCATTACTGAATGATAATGTGCGTAAGGGTTCTCATCATGATCTCCAGGATACTCTGGACAGATATTACATTCTGACAGCCAGGATCAGGAAAGAAGTTGAGCGGCAGCTACAGGTGCTGTCAGAGGAAAAAGAGATGGTTTTCAGAGTATGGGTATGTTTCTGTACCATCAGGAACAGCAGCAGATATTATGAAGTCCTTTATGAAAATGTGATAAATGATATTTCGCTGGGTTCCCTTGCGGAAAAATATGACCGTACCCTGAATACGATCAGTGTATGGAAGAGAAAGGCTCTGGATATGATCGCAGACCTGTACAACAGGGAGGACCTTCCGGTGGAAGTGATGAATGAATTCGCAGAAAGAAATAATCTCACATGACCGGCCGATGCATGCAGCCGGCAGGAATGCTGAAATAGGAAACAGAATATGGTTTCTGAGAAGCAGGATGCTGAAAATGACAGCAGAAGAGTTTGCTTCAGAGCTGGGAATGAAAAGAAGCAGGCTGGAACGCTGTGAAAAAGGAATGGCAACCATACCTGCGGAAATGGTGGCTGAGATATCCGGGAAATATCATATTTCACCGGCATGGCTGCTGGGCATTGATGAAAAAGCACAGGATACCATGCCGGGCTTATGACAGATATGTCAGTCGTGGCGGCTGTCAGTATCGGTCCATACTTCACAGAAACGTGCAGAAAATGAAGGTTCTTCATTGCCGGGAATCAGATGGGATGTGTCCCCGAAATAATTCATCCTGAAAGAAGCTGTGCCTTCCCGACGTTCCTCTGTGATCAGGGATGTAACCGACGAGGGAGCGGCACAGGTGTGATGCCATAATATCATGGGGGATACATTCATCAGCCGTGACAGAAGAACGCACTCAAGTCCGAAGTGGCAGAAAAATGCCAGGGTATCCTTGTTCGGCTTAACGGCACGGTAAATATCACCATCCCGCACATATCCGTGATCGGCAATGAGTCTGTCGAAAGCTTCAATGACTTTTTCGTATTCGATGTCAACATTTCCCTCTTTCATAACAGGAACGGACAGCCATTCCTTCCTGTTGAAGAATTCGGGAACATTTGTCCAGTCCTGGGGAAGCCAGTCCCATGCGATACGTTTTCTGTCTGTGCAGTCGGGACGGTTTATCTCAACCGGAAATTCCATGAGCCAGTCCTTTACCTCGGCGGTGCGGCCCATACGCTCAAGAGTCATTGACGCGGTATCCCGGGCTCTTCCGAGGGGTGATACATAGAAGCTGTCTATGGGAACGGAGGCCAGCTTTTCCGCCAGAAGCTCAGCTTCCCTCCGGCCTTTTTCCGTAAGGGTATCATTTACATAATCAGGGTCTGCATGTCTGATAATTAATAATCTCATAATGTTCCTTTCTCAGTAAAATGCCTGATGATTATACAATCTGCAGGCAAACCCTACAAGTGTTGTTTGCATATGAAACAGGAGTATTGCATATTACGTATATTTATATACAAAAAATATGACTAATA
>JABUTA010000114.1:5380-13368 GCA_021443845.1 Parasporobacterium sp. | reverse complement strand
TTGATATAGAATGTATCCTGTTCATCCTTTGCGGGATGGTTTGCAGGAATATTAAGAGCCTCAAAGTTGTAATAGTCATATTCCACTTCGGGACCTGATACTACTTCATATCCCATTCCCACGAATATGTCTTCTACCTCCTTAAGGATCATGCTGTTGGGATGATTATGTCCCAGATTCTGCTTTTTACCCGGCAGAGTAACATCCAGAGCTTCGGCCTTCAGTCTGGCTTCCATGATTCTGTTTTCGAATTCCTGTTTCATGGAGTCGAGTCTGCCTTCGATCTCATTTCTTGCATCATTAACAAGCTGACCGATGACAGGTCTTTCCTCAGCAGAAACATTCTTCATGCCCTTCAGAACTTCCGTAAGCTGTCCCTTCTTTCCCAGGTACAGAACTTTAAGCTCATTTAATGCCTCGACAGATCCGGCACCTGTTATCTTCTCAAGTGCTTCCTGCCTTATTTTTGCGAGTTTTTCCTTCATTTTTTATTTCCCCTTTATTTCCGTTGTGCATGTGAAAGGAGTGTACACCCGTACACATACAGACTTGATTTTAATACAGCCGTTATATGGTGTCAATGTGTAATCGACCGGGGGCGGTTTATTATGATTGCCCCTGCCCGGCTCTTAACTGCCCCATGGGTAATTCACCTGATCATAAGTAACAGCTGAATATATGAAAAAAAGAAAAAGAGCAGGAATTCTGCTCCTGCTCTGATCACTCAAAATCGCCGGACTCGTGGCTGAAATTTTGATCCCTAGCTTATGCCAGGTGGGTTTACCACACTTTAGCTTCTGAAGTCCACATATATAAGAGGCATGTCATAGGCTAAAAAATATCGGAATCCCTTTAAATCGTTGTAGGTTCAAAATGTCAACCGCCGTTTCCGGACACACACATATTAGCACCAGGCTGTTTGTTTGACAATAACGGCAATACTTACGAAAAACCATGCTCTGTTCCTATGCAGTATTGCCGTAAAACAATTTTGTCAACATAAAAAACGGCCCGGGACTTATGCCCCGGGCTGTTTATAATTTATAACACAGTTCAGATATTATCGGAATTTTCCAAATCCAAAGGGAGTCTTACAGCTGCGGTCCTGCTGCAACAAGAGCCTTGCCTTCAGGTGTGTCTTCATATTTTGCAAAGTTCTTGATAAATCTGCCTGCAAGATCCTTAGCCTTCTCGTCCCATGCAGCAGCATCAGCGTATGTATCTCTCGGGTCAAGGATTGCCGGATCAACACCTGTAAGCTGAGTAGGTACTTCAAAGTTGAAGTATGGGATAGACTTTGTAGGAGCATCGATGATGTCGCCGTTAAGGATAGCGTCGATGATACCACGGGTATCCTTAATAGAGATACGCTTGCCTGTGCCGTTCCAGCCTGTGTTTACAAGGTAAGCCTTCGCTCCGCTTCTCTCCATTCTCTTTACCAGTTCCTCACCGTACTTTGTAGGAGGAAGCTCCAGGAAAGCCTGTCCGAAGCAAGCTGAGAATGTAGGTGTAGGTTCTGTGATACCTCTTTCCGTACCTGCAAGCTTAGCTGTGAAGCCTGAAAGGAAGTAGTACTTGGTCTGCTCCGGTGTAAGGATAGATACAGGAGGAAGTACGCCGAATGCATCTGCTGAAAGGAAGATAACATTCTTAGCTGCAGGAGCTGAAGAAACAGGACGTACGATCTTCTCGATGTGATTGATCGGATAAGATACACGTGTGTTTTCAGTTACGCTCTTGTCTGCGAAGTCGATCTTGCCTTCTGCGTCAACAGTAACATTTTCAAGAAGAGCATTTCTTCTGATAGCGTTGTAAATGTCAGGTTCAGATTCCTTGTCAAGGTTGATAACCTTTGCATAGCATCCGCCTTCGAAGTTGAATACGCCGTCATCATCCCAGCCGTGCTCATCATCACCGATAAGAAGACGCTTGGGATCGGTAGAAAGAGTTGTCTTGCCTGTTCCTGAAAGTCCGAAGAAAATAGCTGTATTTTCACCGTTCATATCAGTGTTTGCCGAGCAGTGCATAGAAGCGATACCCTTAAGAGGAAGATAGTAGTTCATCATTGAGAACATACCCTTCTTCATTTCTCCGCCGTACCATGTATTGATGATAACCTGTTCACGGCTTGTGATATTGAATGCTACGCATGTCTCTGAGTTAAGTCCCAGCTCCTTGTAGTTTTCAACTGCAGCCTTAGATGCACAGTAGATAACGAAGTCAGGTTCAAATGTTTCAAGTTCCTCATCTGTAGGAACGATGAACATGTTCTTTACAAAATGAGCCTGCCATGCAACTTCCATAACAAAACGGATAGCCATGCGTGTATCCTTGTTTGCACCGCAGAATGCATCCATAACAAAAAGTCTCTTGCCTGACAGCTGGTTCTGAGCGATGCTCTTAACTGTAGCCCAGGTTTCTTCGCTCATAGGATGGTTGTCGTTCTTATATTCGTCGGTTGTCCACCATACAGTGTCCTTTGAGTTTGCATCCATTACGATGTATTTGTCTTTAGGAGATCTGCCGGTGTAAATACCTGTCATAACGTTGATGGTATCAAGCTCTGTAAGTGTACCGACTTCAAAGCCTTCAAGGCCGCCTTTGGTTTCTTCTTCGAAAAGTGTCTCGTAGGATGGGTTGTAAACGATTTCTGTGGTATCGTTGATACCATACTTTGTAAGATCGATCTTTTTCATTTTTCTAATCCCCTCTTTTTATATTCATGCCTGTATGAACAGCATGTATCAGTGAATTATTATCTAATAAAATGCAGCAAACTTTGTGCATTTCGTAAGCATTTTACTATCACTTTGTTATTTCTGCAACAAAAAAAGTTACCAAATTTATGTAAATACACTAATCGTTTTTCTGCTGTTCATCCAATGTCATATAATATCCGGGAGTAAAATATTCCATGAACATCCTGACTTCGGGCATGTCCATTGATTCGATGATCTTCAGCGTGGCATCCTTTGCCGCCGTGAAATCCATATTTCCCATCCGCTCCTCTTCGATGCACTTTATAAGTGCCGAAATCTTGTCCGCTGCCTTGACATATCTGTGAAGCTCTGCATCTTCTTCCCCGGTGCAGTTCATGAGTCCTTCATAATGACTGCGGAGTTCCTCAGGAAGGGAATCCAGCATCTTGCATACTGCTGCTTCCTCGACCTTTGCATATGCCTCCTTAACATCCTGAGAATAATATTTGACGGGGGTAGGCATATCTCCGGTTATGATCTCAGGTGCATCATGAAATGCCGCAAGCAGAGCCGCACGGCTTTCATCCAGTTTTTTTCCGAAATATGTGTTGCCGATAACAACCAGTGCATGGGCTATAATGACCACATCCATGGTGTGGTCTGACAGGGATTCCTGAATGGTGTTTCTCATGAGTCCCCAGCGGTTAACATATTTCATTCTCGAAAGCATTGCATAAAAATTACTGTTATTCATAATAATATTTCCTGTTCCATTAGTATTTTTCAGACAATCAGGATAATTGCCTTCATGCGGTTTTATGTACCTGTAAATTGCCCGGCGGCGGAGATTCCGACGCCGGGCACAATATCAGATATTATCCCTTTCTGCACCAAAGTTCAGTACTTTCCGATTTTTCAGAGTGAGCCTGTGCTGCAGAGTATATTGCATGTTTATATTTCCGGGTTCAGACCTCTGATAATTCTCCGAGAGCAGTCCAGCTGCCTTCATCGCCGATGTCTGATTCACCGGAACTGTCTGTCAGCCCTCTGATCCCTCGGGACCGCCGCCGGATTCACCCGGACCTGCCTGACCGCCTTCCGAACCGCCGGAACCGGTCTGACCGCCGCCGGATTCACCGGGATTTCCGAAGCCTGCTGCACTGCCAGTATCTATCAATGAAGGGTCAACTCCATTTTCGGAGATATCTGTCACGTTTACATCAAAAGGAACTTCCGATGCGCCTTCAACTATGTCATATGCCGCAGAGTTCGCAGTGATCATCGGAAGCACATCATTCATATATGTTGTGATGGTGCTGCCTGTCCATTTCTGCATTCCCCCTGCCCATAATGTGGTCAGGTAATCATCGTGAGTGCCTATCTTCGGGGAATCAATTCCCTCACCTGCGGCATTTGTTTCAAATGCACCGACATATTCGCCCCCGTCATAAACATTTATGATCACATTTCCTGTGCCTTCCACTTCACCTGTAAGCTTTGCACCATTATAAAGGTTAATTGTCAGGGAAGAACCTTCTGCACAGTAGACATTGCCCTCAACTTCTGTATACCAGAGATTCAGTGTAAGGATACCGTTTCCTCCCTCGGCAGTTTCAATCGCATAGGCCTCAGGATTATCCTTTATAAGTGTGGTCCCCACTATGCTGGTCTCGGTACGTCCGTTTTCCTGCTTTATCAGAGGACCTGAACCTGATTCAAGGCTCCCCCCGTATACAAAGCAGTAGCTTCCTGTCGACATTTCCGGTGAAGGCATAGCCTGATGTCCGTTAAGGCCTGATGTTTCACCATATGATACACAATCATTAAGAACTGTTATGCCGTGGTCATGAGCACTCATTACCACTTCACAGTTATTTGCCCTTAATGTGGAATTCTGAACGATAATTATTGAGGATCCTGCGCAGTACACAGCCGGTGATCCTCCGGATTCAGTGGTTGCATCGATATTCTTTGCAGTAATGAATCCTCCGCCGTAATCTGTTGCCAGGGCCCCTGATGAGCTGCCGCCTGTGTGGATGACCGTTCCGTCCAGATACACGTGACCCATATATGTGGCATCCGCACCATGTCCCTGTGGATTGTCAGTCATGATCATACCGTCTTTAACATGGATTTTAGACATTGCACTTGCAAACACCCCATTGGCATAGCTTTCCGTATCACATACGATGGTGGGTGATTCAAGAGTCAGGTCTGTCCCAAAACCATTTGTAAGCACTGCAGCACAGTACCCGTACTGGCTGGAACGTTCTGCACTCAGCTCTTCCTCACTGCAATACCCTGCTCCGAAGAAATAGCCTGAAGATATGGTCTTCTCTCCACCTGACATGTAGTATGCCGATGCACCCTGAAGATGTTCGGAAATTAACACGCCATTTGCAGGGTTAGAATATGTACCCTCCGCTGCAGCTGCCGATACAGTCACTGCCATGGCCAGTGCCATTGTCAGCGCAGCAGCAATCGATAAGAAACGTTTCATAAAATACCTCCTTCTGCAGTTCTCCATACTGCATCACAATCATATATATCAACGGCGCTGATTGCCGCTAATATCTGTAAAGCAAAACTTCACTGCCATGATCAATGCTGTCCTGAAGCATCTGAATCATGAAACTTAGCCTTGTTATTCAGAGGTACGCAGGCGAATGATCCGGGGATGGCTCATACCTGCGGTAATGTCATATTCTGCAGCCATATAAGGATGTCTGCGGGGATTAATCAAGTGTATTCAGGTGGATTATCTGATGAGTGCCCGGGAAATGCTCAGAACAGCGACACTATCCACGGAATACCGTAAGTAATAAAACTCATGATGGCAGCCGCAAGACAGATTCCCAATCCGATGGCCGGTGCTGACTTTTTAACCGGTATACGCAGCAGCGATGCCAGCAGGGCCCCGGTCCAGCCTCCTGTACCCGGCAGAGGAATACCCGTAAATAATACCAGACCCCAGAAACCCCATTTGTCGATCTTGTCTCTCTTCTTCATGGTCTTGGTTTCCAGAAAATTGACAAATCTGCCGGTAGTTTTGAATCTTCTGAGAAAATCAAATATTTTCTCTATCAGCAGCAGTATGAAGGGTATAGGAAGGATATTTCCTATCACACATATGATAAGAGCCTTCAGATAAGGCACCCCCAGGAGTGCCGCCGCTATCATACCCCCTCTGAGTTCCAGTATCGGGAAAAGAGATATTATAAAGATCAGGAGTTCATGGTCCCAACCTGCAAATGTGGTTGCGATCCAGTTGACTATTCCGCTCATTTACACCCCCAGAAAGCCCTTTACTTCTGCTTCCATTTTATCGATATCACATACTGTATCGTGTCTGATCTCGGCATTCATGATTTCCCTGACAGCATTGGGTATTTCAACCTTTGACACTTTATTCAGTTCGCCGATAAGAGCAAAATCATCAAGGCTGTCGTATGCCGGGTCAATGGCAGTCATGACCGCACGGCCGAACTTATACGGGCTGGCAGTTGAAACTATGACTGCGGGAGTTGTATCTGACGTTTCGGAAACATATTTTCTGTAAACACAGGACGCTACGCCTGTATGTGTATCCATTACATAGCCTGTTTCGTCATAAACCTTTTTGATCTCTCCGGCATTTTCCTGTTCAGTAGCAAAGCCTGCACTGAAATCAGCCAGAGCCGCGATCTGGGTAATATTGAGGGAATACACGCCTTTTTCGGAAAGTTCCTTCATGTACTCTCTGTTCAGTTCCGCACTGCCGCATACCTTATAAATAAGTCTTTCAAGGTTGCTTGAAATGAGGATATCCATTGAAGGTGATGTAGTAAGGATAAATTCTCTGTTGCGGTTATAAATTCCTTTTTTGAAAAAGTCGTATAATACTTTATTGTCATTTGAGGCACAGATAAGCCTGTCAACCGGAAGTCCCATGAGCTTTGCATAATATCCGGCAAGGATGTTTCCGAAATTGCCGGTAGGCACTACGAAATTGATCTTTTCTCCCGGCTTTATTGAGCCTTCCTTCACCAGACGGGAATATGCCCATACATAATATGCCACCTGGGGAATCAGTCGTCCGATATTTATGGAGTTGGCAGATGAGAACTGGAAGCCCTTCTGTGCAAGTACTTCCTTCAGGGAAGCATCGTTGAACATCTTCTTAACCCCGGTCTGTGCGTCATCGAAATTGCCGTTTACACCCACTACAAATGTATTGTCACCCTTCTGGGTAACCATCTGCAGCTCCTGTATGCGGCTTACTCCCCCCTTCGGATAAAATACGATGATCCTGGTTCCCGGAACATCTGCAAATCCTGCCAGGGCTGCCTTTCCTGTATCTCCTGATGTTGCTGTCAGGATCACTATCTCATTTGTAATATTATTCTTTTTTGCAGCTGTTGTCAGAAGATGGGGGAGGATTGAAAGTGCCATATCCTTGAATGCGATGGTTGCGCCGTGGAACAGCTCC
This sequence comes from Parasporobacterium sp., assembly GCA_021443845.1. Lineage (GTDB taxonomy): Bacteria > Bacillota > Clostridia > Lachnospirales > Lachnospiraceae > RGIG5612. Next base: position 6,201 of record JABUTA010000114.1, on the reverse strand, counting down.
ATATAATGGGTATTGCCCACTTTTACTACCGGGGCAATCTCCTGTGTGTCAAATTTGGCATCATATGCATTGTCAATGCATGATTTCAGTTCTTCTTCTGTATAGTCTGTCAAAAAGCTGCTTAATACGATATATGCTATGCTCTTATAATCCATTTCCGCAAGTGCGGCCGGGTCAACGTCCAGTGACGGTATGGATGTGGGAACATAAAGTCCTCCGTCCGGAGCAAGGCCCTGCAGTATAGCCTGGCTTGCGGTTATGGTATCGCTGTGTCCTCTGGTGCTTTTATACATTACTTCCATTTCAGTTTTCCTTTTTCCTTTTGTATTATTGTCCTGTGCCGGATATCTTCCGGATCCGGCAGATTTACGAAGCCTTCCGGTTCCTGTTTCCGGTAATTTATCTGAGGCCTGTCGTTTCAAAACGGGCCATTGAGTCCATACATCTTAACAGATCATAATATCTGTCATCTACGCTTCCTGCCTGCAGGGCAATATCCAGAACCACTGCAAAATCAGTGATGATCTTGTCATCAAGAAGATTCTTCATTTTCATTTTCTGAAGAATTTCTCTCCTCTCCCGTACATATCTCGAATCAAGAAACTGATCGTATAATTCCTGCTGTTCTTTTTCCATAACTGCTCCTGTAGGTAAAATTTTTATTTATGACATGTTCATGAATTTTCAGTCTGAACATGCATGTATCCGAAATGCTTATATGACGAGCCGTCTTGATTCAGGGATGGTGAGGCATGGATGCGGGGGAGACGGATTCGCACTTCGGGTGCGTAATCCGTCAGGTGAAAGTGAGCAGGAAGGTC
>JABUTA010000114.1:0-4817 GCA_021443845.1 Parasporobacterium sp. | reverse complement strand
GCTGAATCCGTTAGCGTCCAGAAACTCAGTTATAAGTTCCGGATCCCTGTGAGGAGAAAGTATCAGTTCCTTCGCACTGAGTACAGTTTCTATGCCCTGATCCAGTATCCGGCGCATTACTATACCCCCCATGCCGCATATGATAATGCAGTCAGCTTCTCCGGGAGCAACGCAGGATAAACCGTCTCCCAGACGGCAGTCGATCCTGTCATCAAGTCCCCTGATGCAGGCATTTTTCCTGGCACGTTCCAGTGGGCCTGCAGCAACATCTGCAGCAATGGCCCTGCTTATTCTGTTGTTCTGAAGCAGATATATGGGTACATAACCATGATCGGTACCGATATCCGCAACGGAATACCCTTCAGTTACCAGAGAGGCAACGTGTTTTAATCTGTATGAAATCGACATTTTTACTGAATCACCCTGAAATCTCTCAGTTTCTCCCGCTCTTTTTTCAGATTCAGAACCCGTATGATATCCGTCTCCGAATCTATCTGTGCATCAAGGATACTCTTTCTGATATTGGCCGCACAGTCATTGATTATTTTCTTAATGACCTCCGGATCCTCCCCGGCATGAGCATCTGCAAATATCTCTGCTGCCTTTTCCTGGAACTGTTCTTCTTCGAAGGAAGCAATGATAACCGCAATACTGACTTTCCCCCGGTCAAGCTGTTCAAACAGCATGCCTGCAACGGATGCATAAGGTTCAGTCGTAAAATCAGATGGACCGATATGGTTCCTTACAGCGGGGTAATAGCCCGGATAGGCAGCCATGTAAGAAAGGAGCATCCTGCGGCTTTCATCTGCCGGTGAACCTTCCTGCTTTTTACCACTGTAACGCCTTACGGGGACAGGCTTATATTCCGTTCCCTTATCTCTGCCCAGGGCAAATCTGACGACTCTGTCCCTTAACATTTTCCTGTCAAGACCATATTCATCACATACTGTATTTATATAGTTCTCACGCTCTATTTCATCATCAATATAGCTGAGCCTTTTTGCCACCTCATTATAGAATTCCGTGTTCTGGTCCGGGTCACGCCGGTCATAGTTTTCACTCAGAACATCTATTTCAAACAGTACGCTGTTTCGTGCATTTCGGAGTCTTTTCGTATATTCTTCAGATCCCTCTGCCTTTATCAGTTCATCAGGATCCTTATAAGGCTTAAGGTTTACCACCTTTGTGATCATGCCCATGCTCTTCAGTTTCGGAATTGCCCGCAGGGCCGCATCCCTTCCCGCTCCGTCAGAATCGTAGGATATAAGCACGGTATCAGTGTACTTTTTCAGAACACTTACATGGCCTGAGGTAAGCGCGGTTCCCAGGGAGGCAACAGCATTTGTGAAGCCTGCCTGATGCAATGATATGACATCCATGTATCCCTCACAGAGTATAAGTTCCTTTCCCTTATGCTTTCTGGCAGCATGAAGCCCGAACAGTGTCCTGTTCTTCTCGAATATCAGGGTTTCCGGTGAATTGAGATATTTGGGTTCTCCATCCCCCATCACTCTGCCCCCGAAGGCTATGACACGGCTGCGTACATCCATTATCGGGAACATCACTCTGTTCCAGAAATAATCATAGGCTCCCTTTTCCTTAATGCTGAACAGTCCCGATGCCTTCATCACCTCATCGGAATATCCTTTGGATCTGATATAGTTATAAAGATCATTGCTGTATTTATCCGAATACCCCAGGCCGAAGCTGCGGATGGTGTCTTCACTGAGTTCCCTGTCGGTAAGATATCTGTGAGCATGACTGCCTCTTTCGGTTTTCAGCAGATGGCAGAAATAAAGGGCAGCCAGTTTATTTACCTCATACACCTGTTCCTTAAGCCTGTTCTTCTCTGCTTCCTCTTTGGAATACTTCGGCTCCGGAAGGGTGATATTGGCTCTGTCAGCCAGGAACTTTAATGCTTCCTGATACGAACAGCCTTCGTATTTCATAAGGAACGTAACAGCACTGCCTCCGGCATGGCATCCAAAACAGTAGAACATGCTCTTTCCGCCATTATCGGTAACCGAAAATGACGGTGTCTTTTCATTATGGAACGGACACAGACCAAAGTACGTGCTGCCTTTTTTGGTAAGCTTCACGTACTCTGAAATAACATCCACTATGCTGTTTGATCCGATAACCTGATCGATTATCTCTTCAGGATAACGCATTATTTCCTCCAGAATTCAGGTACAAACAATTCATTGAAAACTGCAACGGAATAATAATCCGTCATGCAGGACACATAATCTGCCACAGTCCGCCCCAGGCTCTGACCGTATCTGTCCATAAGCCCTAAGTATTCTTCCGGCATTTTTTCCGGATGCTGATGATAATAATCAAAAAGTGCTATTATCATGGTATTGGCCTTTGCTTCTTCAGACTTGCACTCAGGGTTGAAATACAGATGCTCAAACATGAATTTTCTCAGCTCCTTCATGGCACTGAGTACAGATTCCGACATGATGACATCATCAGTTCCCCGGGAACATACTATTATGTCTTTAACCATCCGGTCCAGACGTTCTTTCCTGGTAGGTCCCAGGATATCTCTGATACTGTCCGGCACATCATCTTCATGAAGAATTCCTGCTCTGACGGCATCGTCCATGTCATGATTGATATATGCTATCTTATCCGCAAAACGAACCGCCCTTCCTTCAAGAGTGGCGGGCATGGTAGACATACTGTGGTTAAGTATACCATCCCTGACTTCCCAGGTAAGATTAAGTCCTTCACCGTCATTTTCTATCTTTTCAACAATCCTCTTGCTCTGGATACAGTGGTCGAAGGGGCATCTTGTATTAAGAGCCCTCTCTCCCGCATGCCCGAAGGGCGTGTGACCAAGGTCATGCCCCAGAGCTATTGCTTCGGTAAGGTCCTCATTAAGCATAAGGGCACGGGAAATGGTCCTGGCGATCTGGGAAACCTCAAGTGTATGGGTAAGCCTTGTCCTGTAATGGTCTCCTGCAGGAGCCAGAAACACCTGAGTCTTATGTTTGAGTCTCCTGAAGGACTTGCTGTGGACGATCCTGTCCCGGTCTCTCTGAAAGCATGTCCTCAGAGGGCATGGTTCGATGTCTTTTTCCCTGCCCTTTGAAGCTGCAGCTTTAACTGCATAAGGACTGAGGATCTTCTCCTCAAGTATCTCCCGTTCTTCCCTGATAGTCATACGGATATTTCTCCTCGTTCAGCCTGAAATGCTCATTAAATATTGATTTTATCAAAGGGTCATATAAAAAGCAAATGCCGAAAAAACAGCGGCACTGGATGCAGTACCGCTGAATAAAAACATATATGGATCAGTCTGTTCCGAACAGTCTGTCACCGGCATCTCCGAGACCCGGTACAATGTAGCCTTTTTCATTAAGATGGTCATCCATTGCCGCAAGTGTGATGTCCACATCAGGATGATCCTTCTGGATTCTTGCAACGCCCTCAGGTACACCTACCAGACACACAAGAATTATCTTCTTTGCACCCCTCTGCTTGATCTGTGTGATGGCTGCTGACGCAGAACCTCCTGTAGCCAGCATAGGATCCGTAACTATTACAAGGGATTCCGGCATGCACTTCGGAAATCTTGCATAGTACTCTATGGGTTCCAGAGTCTCTTCATTTCTGTACATACCGATATGTCCTATTTTAGCTGTGGGAATGATATCACGGAAACCGTCTACCAGTCCGATTCCGGCTCTTAATATGGGCACAAGCACTATAGGCTGTCCTATTTCATATCCTACAGTAGGGCAGATAGGAGTCTCGATAGGCTTCTCCCGGATAACAACATTTCTCGTTACTTCGTAAGCCATAAGCTTGGCTATTTCATCAAGATTCTGCTTGAAAATATAAGTAGATGTGCTCTTATCGCGCATGATACTTATCTTGTGTTTAATAAGTGAATGATCCAACACTGTAATCATACCGAATCCCCCCGTTCTTAATTCCAATCACAAAATAACAATTTATTCAACAGGCGCCACAACATAAGTAAGCTGCCCATTATCCACCAGCTGAAGATCTTCCGAAAGAACTTCTCCGTTAAGAAGCTGCTTCAGAAGAATCTTTGCATTTTCAACAGATTCCTTATAAGGCATATCCACAGAAAGATACTGTCCGTTTGCAGACTGGCATGGCTGCATCATGATATCTCCTAAAAGCTGGTACGTCACAATATGCCACTGAGGATTCTTGTCCAGCTGATCACGGATAACTGATGTTATTACACTCTGCGGAATATTGGTAGCTGCAAAAGATACAATTGCATCCGCCAGATTGTTATAATTAGCCAGCGTATTTACTGACATGAGCTTATTCAGCATTGCCTGAATAACCTGCACCTGGTGTCTTCCCCTTGCAAAGTCGCCGTCTTCGAAGGCATATCTCTCACGGACATAATGAAGAGTCTTGTCACCGTCCATAAGCTGGGGTCCTTTTTTGAAATCAATACCGCCATGGGAGATAAAATCCTTTTCCACATCAACAACGACACCGCCCATGGCATCAACAATGTTGATCATGGATGAGAAATTCAGGCGCACATAATAATTAATTTCAGTACCGAGAAGATTCTCTACCGTAGCCAGCAGTGCATCCATCCCGTATATGCCGGAATGGGTAAGCTTATCTCTGGAGCCTTCACCCGTAATTCCGGGTATTTCCACATAATAATCCCTTGGAATGGTCAGAAGCAGGACCTGATGACTGGCCGGATTGACTCCTGCAACAATATCAACATCCGACCTGCCTGTCAGAGATATTTCTCCTTCAGAGTCGTTGCCGCTGATAAATACCAGGAAGGCCTCATCCGCTTTGGT
>JABUTA010000113.1:7645-9963 GCA_021443845.1 Parasporobacterium sp. | reverse complement strand
AGCCAGGCTAAAGCACTTTGCGAAGTATAAGCTGCTGATCATTGATGAAATCGGATACCTTCCGATAGACAAAATCAGGGCGAATCTTTTCTTTCAGCAATATGAGCAAGTAAGAACTCCAGCTCTTCTTTTTCGGAATCCAGTTTTGCGCTTCCTGCAAATGAATGATCCACTCCCTCATAAACCGACAATGTTGCATTTTCATATACTTCCGCTGCTCTGTATGCATAAGAAATATCTACGATATCATCAATATCACCATGCAGGATAAGAACGTCATTTTTATAGTTTGCAATCATTTCATAGATATCAAAAGTCTGTGAGTCAAGGGCAAATACTTTACCTAATACCATACCCCTTACTTCCTCTGTTTCAGGAAGTTCTTCAGGATCTATCCCCTTATATTGCTCCGACAGGCTGAACCCCGGACTTTGAAGTACTATTGCCTTGACCTCATCCGGATGCTGTGCAGAAACAAATGCAGACATAAATCCGCCCATACTCACGCCTCCGAGAAAAATATTATCCGTATCAATAAACGGAAGTGTTTCGAAATATTCAAGGACTGCACTCAGATCCGATGTAACTGTCAATGGGGACAGCTCTGTCATATCACTGTCAGCATCACCGCTCCTTGAGCCTGGTCCGCCATGATTTACGTCAAAAATATAAGCTGCAATTCCATTTGTAGCGAAATACTTGGCATGATGTCCAACAGCATTTGCATTGCTTCCGAGACCGTGGCTGAGAATGATAAGGGGATATTCATCCTTTTCTTCAACAGGCAGATATAATTCCCCGTAAAGATCCACATCACCATTCATTACGTGGAATTCCTCACTTCTGAAGTTAAGCTCAACTGACTTTTCTTTTGTCTTATTTCTTGCCCATGCAGGCATACAGCCTGTAACGAGAACGAGTATGATCACCAGGGCAGCTATACTCTTTGCTTTAATATTCATAACAAAATCCTCCTTTTTTCACGTTCTAATTACCAATCATTTGTTTTTCAAGAACGTTGCCTTATTCTGCATAAATAATGCCCTGATATGCTGTTAATACGGACTTACAATCTGTATAAGGCAAAAAACAGACATTTGAGGCTCATGTTCTTGATAGTTGTTCATTATCCTAATTTACTTTCTTATGAACAGATCGTTTTTATAAGGGGGAATTCAGAATTATGAAAGAACGGAGAAAATTTAAAATGAAACAGATTTCTTCTGTTATCATTTCCATATTAACTGCAGCATGTCTAATCACACCGGTCTATGCCGAGGCAGAGATATTTGATATACATAGTGAAATACAGGAAGCTTACCTTGCTGATGAGCAGATTGATAATGTATACGAGTACGGAACAGGCAAAAAGGAATACAGCCGGCCTGAGCCGTATATATGCGACTTCTCCGAAGATACAGGAATAGGAGAATCCGAAACGTATCAGATAGAAAAAGCATCAGAACCGGACTTTTCGGATGCGATTCTGATCGAAGGGCTGGAAGAAAAAACGTATAAGCTCTACAACCTGTATCTGGGGGAGCATTTTTACTGGAGAGCTGGAACCGAAGGGACTGATATGGAAAACAGTCCGGTTCATGAAGTATACGTGGATGACAAAGGTCCCAGGGTATGCTATCTGGAAGGCGTAACAAATGTAAGGGACATCGGAGGATATTCATCCTCACTGGCAGAAAACGGTGTTATCCGTCAGGGGCTGTACTATCGCGGTGCAAAGCTCAACGATATCAAGAAAAAAGGGAGGCCAAGATTTATTGGTGAACTGGGAATAAAAGCAGAAATCGACCTGAGAGATGAACAGCAGTGTAAAGGTCCTTATATTGATGGGACTGAATATTACGCTGTTCCTATTCCTTCCGGCACCGAAGAAATACGTTTTGAGGAATTTGCTGAGGAGTACTGCCGGATCTATGATCTGATAGCCAAGGCAGGTGAAACTCCCGTCTACCTGCACTGTTCCGCAGGAGCAGACCGGACAGGGCTTGTTACCTGCATGCTGCTTCTGGTATGCGGTGTCAGCTACGAAGATGTTACAAGGGATTACCTTTTTACCAACCTGTCTACTATGGGCAAACGGGAAATGGATGAATACAGTTCATGGATCGATAAGCTCCGGGATTTTGAAGGAGAAACCCTTGCAGATAAGGCAGCAGAATGGATGAAGTCCAAGGGAGTGTCTGAGGAAACGATTGAACAGATTCGCATGACCTTTATAGAAGGCTACGGAATATGATATGCAATTTTTCTCAGCTTAATACTAAGTCCCTTAAAAAGGACGGTCATATGACCGTCCTTTT
>JABUTA010000113.1:0-6018 GCA_021443845.1 Parasporobacterium sp. | reverse complement strand
AGGATCTTGTGTATGACAGCATCTGCGCATCCAGTTCACATATATCAGGCAGGAAAGCCTGACCGTAAAAGGTTCTGATTCCAACCTTATGCAGCCATGGAATATCAACTGAAAGTGTATCGTATACGACCGTCAGAATATTTTAATTCCGTCCTTCAGAATCTCATTAATAAGATCTTTGTTGTTCAGCTGATTCAGATCCAGTACATCAACATTTTTATGGAGTGCATTTTTCAATTCTTCAACCAGTCCAAAGAATCTAAGTCCGGTTGCTTTGGTTGAAACCAGCAGATCCACATCACTTTTCTCCGTTGCTTTTCCCTTGGCATAGGAGCCAAACAGATAAGCATAATCTACGGCATGTTTCCTGAAGACTTCGCCGCATAATGATTTAATATCAGACAGGCTCAGAATTCCATGAGTTTCATCAACAGGCTGGTATTCTTCAAGAAGCCTGACCATATAGCTGTATTTAATAGAGCAAAATATAGGAACCTCTAGACTCGCTTTAATTGTAGAAAAATGAAAAATATAGAAAAGATTGCATATATTGCCATTTTAATTTCATAAAATGCAGAGCCTGGTAATATCAAAGATGATATACTTTATAGTGAACTCTCGAAGGTCAAAAGAACAAGCTGCGGAAGCAGCAATACGACTGAAAGAACTTATGAAGCACTTCAGTAAATGGCCCTGATCCTGAACAGAAAGAAGCAAATTACCAGACAAAGACTGCAGCCAGGAAGAAAGGTAAAAAACAAGCCATGAAACATGCTGATATTATTTCCAGATTATCAAAAAGGCAAAAAGCTGATCTCCTTACAGGTAAAGACTTCTGGTCTACCCTTGCCATAGAATCGGCCGGTATTCCATCTGCCTACCTGGCAGACGGTTCTCACGGTGTTCGTAAACAGGCTGCTGCATCTGACCACCTTGGTCTTAATGCAAGTATTCCTGCAACATGTTTTCCTACCGCTGCAGGTATGGCTAACAGCTGGAATGAAGAACTGGGTGAGGAAATGGGCAGAGCTCTCGGCGAAGAAGCAGCAGCCCAGAAGGTAAATGTTCTTTTGGGGCCCGGTACAAACATAAAACGCAATCCTTTATGCGGCCGAAATTTCGAATATTTTTCTGAAGATCCATATCTTGCCGGAAAAATGGCGGCTTCTTACATAAGAGGCATTCAGAGTACAGGCATTTCCGCATGTATAAAACACTTTGCCCTTAACAGTCAGGAACACCGCCGGATGGTCATTGATTCTGTTGCAGATGAAAGAACTATTCGCGAATTATACCTTACTGCTTTCGAGCTTGCAGTAAAAGAAGGCAAAACAAAGACTCTTATGTCTTCTTACAATAAAGTCAATGGCGTATATGCCAACGAAAATACTCATCTCATGAAGGATATCCTGAGAAATGAATGGGGATTTGACGGAGTGGTCATAACCGACTGGGCCGGCTGCAATGACCGTATTGAAGGGCTTAAGGTGGGCAATGAACTGGAAATGCCTGCCTGCAGATACGGCGCAGATAATGTATATGAAGCTCTTGAAGCCGGAACTCTGTCCGAAGATATTGCTGATGAAAATCTGGACAGGCTTATCGATCTTATCCTGACTACTGACAAGGCAGTTCAGAATGCTTCTGAATCATTTGATACAGAAGCCCATCATGAACTTGCCCGCAGATGTGCCGAGGAATCCATGGTCCTTCTCAAGAACGAAGGCGGCATTCTTCCTTTATACACAGGTTCAAGAGTCTGCTTTATAGGAGATTTTGCAGCAAGTCCAAGATTCCAGGGTGCAGGTTCATCAATAGTAAATCCGACAAAAACAGAGAATTATCTTGATGAGATTAAAAAATATAACATGAATTATGTTGGTCACGCTTCCGGCTTTAAGCATTTTGGCGGAAAGAATGCCAAACTTACGGAAGAAGCACTTAAGCTTGCTGCTTCATCTGATATTGTTGTTTACTTTGCCGGACTTGATGAATTAAGTGAAGCTGAAGGTATTGACCGCAAGAACATGAAGCTTCCGGAAAACCAGCTTGATCTGTTCCGCGAGCTTAAAAAACTGGGTAAAAAGATAGTTACCGTTCTGTTCTGCGGAAGCCCTGTAGAACTGGATGTCATTGAACAGTCAGATGCGATACTTCATGCATACCTTACCGGCCAGGCATCACCTACAGCTCTCCTTAATATACTTTCGGGCAAAACCTGCCCCAGCGGAAAACTTGCCGAAACATATCCTTATAAATATGAGGACTGTTCAACCTCTCAGCTGTTCCATGCAGACGATTTAATCTCAGAATACCGTGAAGGCATATTTATCGGATACAGATATTATGAGACTGCCGGAATTAATGTCCGTTTTCCATTTGGGTTCGGCCTTTCTTATACATCGTTTGAATACAGCAGTATTCATTGTGATAAAAATGGTGTTTCATTCATCATAAAAAACTCCGGTAAAACTGCCGGTGCTGAAACAGCACAACTTTATATAAGCAGGGATTCCCTTAATGTCATCCGTCCGGAGAAAGAGCTTAAGGGCTTTAAAAAAGTATTCTTACAGCCGGGGGAAGAAAAAGAAGTATTTATTCCATTTAATGAATACTCTTTCCGTGTATTCAATACACTTGCTGATGAATGGCAGACAGAAGGTGGCGAGTACAAAATTCTTATCGGATCATCAAGTCAGGACATCCGCCTGAGTACAGAAATATCGATTTCCGGCGGTGAAACCGATTTCTACACTGATGCTGCAGCCATTAGAAAATACTTCTCTGCAGACATCAAGAACATTTCCCGGCAAGAATTCGAGCTGTTGCTTGGCCGAAATGTAGAGGTTCCGGAATACACCTATGTAAACGGCAGGAAGAACAGAATTGAAATAGGCTATAACAACACCGTTACTGAACTTAAATACTCCGGAAGTTTTATCGGCAGAATATTCTCCCGGGGAATCAATTTTGCTCACAGTTTCCTTTGGAAAACAGGCAATAAGACCATGGCTAATACCCTCGAAATGGGAATGGTTCATCAGCCAATGAGAGCCCTGGCAAAATTCGGAGGCATGAACCAGAACCAGCTTGACGGAATGATCATGATCTTTAATGGAAATTTAATGAAAGGATTGAGGAAATTCCTCGCAAAATAAAAAAAGTAATGAAACTAATCTCTTTTGCAGTCCCGTGTTATAACTCTGCAGACTATATGAAAAAATGCATAGACAGCTTACTGGAAGGCGGAGAATATGTTGAAATCATCATTGTCGATGATGGTTCTACAGACGATACCGCATCCATAGCTGATGCATATCTGGAACGTTACCCCTCCATCGTAAAAGTTATTCATAAACCCAACGGAGGTCACGGTTCAGGTATAAACTATGGTCTCAGAGAAGCAACCGGATTATTCTTTAAAGTCATAGATTCCGATGACTGGCTGGATAAAGAAGCCCTGCTTTCATTATTAGGAACTATCAGACGTCATGTTTCTGATGAGATAACTGTTGATCTGTACATAACCAATTTTGTATATGAAAGGTCTACCGATAATACAAGTTATGTAAGCTCCTACAGAAAATATTTTCCTATAAACAGGGTTTTCAGCTGGTCCGAATCAAAAAGCATGCACCTATGGCATATGCTATTAATGCATGCAATCGCAACACGTACCGAGATACTGAAAATTGCAGAAATCAATCTTCCTGAACATACATTTTACGTTGATAATCTGTTCTCCTATATACCACTTCCATATATAAAGAATATCTACTATTCTGACATAGACCTTTACAGATACTATATCGGAAGAAGTGATCAGTCTGTTACATTTACCAATATGGTAAACCGCTACGATCAGCAGATCCGGGTTACCACATGTATGATATATGCTCATAACTATGAGGTTATCAGTTCCATGGATAAGGCATTGCAGCAACAGATGTATCACTTTCTTCATTCTGTATTAGCTAATACATATTTCTTTACTACACAGAAAAATGAAGAAGAACGACATAAAAAATTAGACAATATGTGGAAGGCTCTTAAAGACAACGATCCTACACTTTACACCAAACTCAGATCTCTTCCGATGATGTTCATTCTGACACACACACCATGGAAACTTTCAGGATTCATTACACGACATGGTTATAAGATTCTTACTCGCATAACAAAGCTGGGAGCCTGACGGCTCCCAGCTTCATATTGATTACAGATTTGTCTCACTAACAGTCAATTGCTGTTTTTCCGGCAGCTTTACGTAATTTGTTAAATTCCTTAACTGTTTCCGCATTTTTAGCTTCCAGTTTTTTCTTTTTTTCCGGAGAGAGTGCATTCAGGCGCTTCTGTTCCTTCTGAGCAGCTTCTTCCTGTTTCTTAACTTCTGCCTGATATGCTTCTTCTCCCTCTTCATTTCTTATCTTATCAAGAGCTGACACATATACTCTTCCCGCTCTCTCGGCTTCGGCTTTCTGATCAGCTGCAATGGCGGCGTGGTCGATGCTGCTGAATCTTTCCACTCTGAGGAAAATACAGATTATGAAGATTGCTGCATAGCAGATTGTTTCTCCGCCGATAAAGATCCAGGGCATTGCCCCTCTTAACGCTTCATTTGTCTGAAGAGTTGCAACATCGTAATTAACTGCTGATAATACAGCATTAAGAACCCCTGTAGTAAGACCGGTCATTCCGGCCATGATAGCTCCGTAGATAGTCATCGACAATCCGTCTGTCCTTACCCCATAAACTGCTTCCTGATGATCAAATACATCTGCAAGAAGAGCCAGCGACAGATACATTGCAGGAGTTGATCCCAAAGCTTTAACAACAAATGAAACAGTTACTACCACAAAATTATCAGGAGCTGTAAATCCTATTATACCTCCTGCAACAGCGATCGCCGCACCTGCAACAATTGCCCTGCTTTTGCTTCCGAGGAGCTTAGCAAGCGGCAGAGCGATCACCATACCGATTGCAGTCGGAACCGCACCGATAATTGATAATAATCCCTGCATTTCACCGCCGAATGCTACGGTATACTGTCCATGTGAATCCATGAACATAGCTGTACAGAAATAGTTCTGTGAAACGTTTTTGATCATTCCGCCGAACTGGTACAGGAAGAAGAATACCATGATTATTATCCAGTATTTATCTCTGAAGCATATTCCGGCCTGTTCTTTAACAGACAAAGTTTTGCGTACTGATGTTCCTTCAGTACCCATGTCAAAGGATTCTTCTGTAACTCTTTCCCTTGTAAAGAAATACTCGATGATTACACCGATAACTGTTATTACTATTAGCGCGATTACAAATATCTTCCAATGGCTGTAGCTTGCTTCTGTGTCATAGATGGCAGCACCTGCTTCATCAATATAATAAAGAATCTTTCCCGCTTCATCGGTAACGGGATTTCCTGTTCCGCTCATGTCATATACAAACAGAAGATCAAGGAAGAACGGAAGGATCATACTTGAAAGACCCATTGCTGCAAGAACGGTTGCATTGGATATTGTTGCCAGAAGACCTCTGTCTTTGCTTTTTCTGGTGGAAAGACTTACCATTGCTGCATGAGGTGTGTAGTACATAGGATATGCAAATGCGAACCATAAATTATATCCTATAGCAATACAGATAAGAGCGCCTGTGTGCCATCCATCGCCAGCCTGACTGTATGGCGAAAATACAAACATAAATAAAAGTGCGATCAGACTTATAGGAAGGGATACCAGCAAAAGCGGTCTTGCCTTTCCTGCCCCGGACATGTTTTTATCCATAAGCCTTCCCACAAGTATATTACCCAGAACAACAAAGATAACAGAAATTACAGGCAGCCATGTAAAGAACATACCGGCCCATGAGTTGATCTTAAGTACATCAGACATGTACTTGTTAAAATAGTTGGAAAGAACCGAATTCGCAAGAAGAGCAAGTGTAGGTCCGACAAGGTATCCTATTGCTCCTTCAGGAATCAGTGTTACATTATTTTTCTTTATAAGGCTTTTGGGAAGT
>JABUTA010000112.1 GCA_021443845.1 Parasporobacterium sp. | reverse complement strand
CAGCAGAAGAGACAACCACAGCAGAAGAGACAACCACAGCAGAAGAGACAACCACAGCAGAAGAGACAACCACAGTAGAAGAGACAACTGCAGCAGCAGAGACATCTGCAGCAGCAGAAGCTTCAGCAGATATTTCTGATGAAGAAGCTTTACTGGCAGAGGCCGAATCAGTTGCTGAGGAAGTTGAATCAGTTGTAGAGTCAGAAGCAGCAGAAGCTTCAGCAGATGCAGCCGAAGAGGAGGCTTTACTGGCAGGTATAGAATCAGCAGCAGCGGAAGTGGAATCTGTTTTAGAGTCAGCAGTAGCAGAAATTTCTGTTGAAGAAATAAGCTCAGCAGCAGAATCAGTAGCTGCAGAAGTGGAATCTGCTTTAGAATCAGCAGTAGCAGAAATTCCTGTTGAAGAAATAAGCTCGGCTGTGGAATCGGCAGCAGCAGAAGCAGAATCTGCTTTTGAATCCGTGGCAGCAGAGATAGAATCTGTTTTCGAGAATGTTGACGAAGCGGAAATATCAGAGGCAGTTTCAAAGGTTAAAGTGTTTATAGGATCAGCGATTGCAGCTATTCTGTCCGGAGAAACAGCTGAAACAGAAGCGGCAGCAGAAGAGACAGAAGCAGTAGCAGAAGAGACAGAAGCAGTAGCAGAAGAGACAGCAGCTCCTGAAGAGACAGCAGTTCCTGAAGAAACAGCAGCAGAAGAAACAGAAGCTTCTGAAGCTCCTAAGGCAACAGGCTTTATGATCGGTGTTCCTAACGATACCACAAACGAAGCAAGAGCACTCCTTCTTCTTGAAAGCCTGGGATACCTGAAGCTGAAAGAAGATGCAGGCATCACAGCAACCATCCGTGACATCGAAGAAAATCCTTATGGAATTGAATTCAAAGAAGTAGAAGCAGCTCAGCTTCCTAACGTTCTTCAGGATCTCGATTTCGCAGTAATCAACTCAAACTATGCCATAGCAGCAGGCATCGATCCAATGGAAGAGTCTCTGGCACACGAAGGTTCAGGCTCTGCATATGCAAATGTTCTTGTTGTAAAAGAAGGCAATGAAGAAGATCCCGCAATCCTTGCTCTCAAGGCAGCTCTTGAAAGCCAGCAGGTTGCAGATTTCATCGCTGAAACCTACAAGGGCTCTGTAGTATCTACGGTTGACGAGCCTACAGACGGCTTCAATAAGGATATCGATTACGAAGCATTAAAGGGAACAAAGATTACCGTTGCAGCATCTCCGGCACCTCATAAGGAAATCCTTGAAATCTGCAAGGATATTCTGGCTGAGAAAGAAATCAAGCTGGATATCCAGGAATTTTCAGATTACATTATTCCTAATAATGTAGTAGAAGACGGCAGCGTAATGGCAAACTACTTCCAGCATGTTCCGTATCTTGATGATTTCAACGCTGAGAACAAAACACACCTTGTTCCTGTAGCTGCAATCCATGTAGAACCTATGGGAATCTATGGCGGAAAGCAGACATCACTTGATGTGATCAAATAATATCGATTCTTGTTCAGGCGTGGAATTCTAAAGGGATATCCACGCCTGTTTTGAACAGTATGAATAATTCAGTTTATCCATACTGTTCAAAACATTAACAGGTGGCAGTCATGATAGAAATCAGAAACGTTTCAAAAACTTTTAATACCTCCGGAGGTCCGGTTGATGCATTGAAAAATGTCAATCTGTCAATTGAGGACGGAGATATATTCGGAATCATAGGAATGAGCGGTGCAGGCAAATCTACTCTGGTCCGCTGTATCAATATGCTTGAAAGGCCTACAGAAGGGCAGATCATGGTGGACAATGTTGACCTGGGCAGTCTTTCGGTAAAGGAACTCCGTGCCCAGAGGCATGATATAACCATGATATTCCAGGGGTTTAATCTTCTGATGCAGAAGACCTGTCTTAAGAATGTAATGTTTCCTCTGGAACTTCAGGGGGTGAAAAAGGCAGAAGCAAAAAAGAAAGCCCTGGAGCTTCTGGATATTGTAGGTCTTCTTGATAAGGCAAAGGCTTATCCTGCCCAGTTGTCCGGGGGACAGCAGCAGAGAGTTGCCATAGCAAGAGCCATGACTACCAACCCCAAGGTGTTGCTGTGCGATGAAGCCACATCAGCCCTTGACCCCAATACCACCAATTCAATCCTTGAACTTATTAAGGACCTTAACAAAAGGCTGGGTATAACAGTGGTTGTCATTACTCACCAGATGAGCGTTGTGGAAAGTATCTGCAGACATGTGGCAATCCTTGATCACGGCGTGGTTGTGGAACAGGGCGCTGTGGAAGATGTGTTTGCCCATCCGAAGAGTGATGCCGCAAAGAACCTGGTATTTCCCGAAGGGAAAACACAGGTACTTAATGTGGGCAATCAGGCAGAGCATTTTATCCGAGTGGTCTATAACGGTGCCAATGCAGCAGGAAGGCCCATGATAGCAAGGCTTGCCATAGAGAAGGGCATAGAAGCCAACATCTCTTATGCTTCCACAAAGGGTATCAGCGGCAAGGCCTTCGGTACTATTCTTTTAAGTATCTCCGGAACTGACAGTGACGTAAAGGATGCCATCGAGTATCTGACACAGGAGCCGGGAATTGAAGCAGAGGAGGTACAGGTAAATGTTTGCTGATCTTTTTAACCCTGAAACACTTCAGGAGGCCTGGGAGATAATATGCACTGAATTTCCCCTTGCGTTATGGGAAACATTCTATGTAACCGTACTTGCTACTGCATTTGCGATAATCATAGGTCTGCCATTGGGCATACTTGTAGTTGTCGGTGAAAAGGGCGGTGTACTTCCCATACCACGATGGATACTCTCCGTTGTTAATTTTATAATAAATGTAATGAGATCCATACCGTTCCTTATCCTCATGATACTTGTATTCCCTCTGACCAGGGCTCTTATCGGAACAACTATCGGAACAGTGGCATCGATTGTTCCCCTGGTAATAGCGGCATTTCCTTTCGTTGCAAGACTTGTGGAAGGCTGCCTCAGAGAAGTCAATCCGAACATTATAGAAATGGCACAGAGCACCGGAGCGTCACCGCTGCAGATAATATGCAAGGTAATGCTGCCTGAAAGCGTGCCGTCACTTATATCCAACTTTACAGTTGCCATAACCACAATTTTGGGATATTCTGCCATGAGCGGCATTATAGGCGGCGGCGGTCTGGGCAAGATAGCCATAAACTACGGATATTACAGATATAAATACCTGGTAATGTTCCTGGCAGTAATCGTACTGGTAATTCTGGTTCAGGTATTCCAGACTGTAGGAACAAGACTTGCCGTAAATACGGACAAGCGTCTTAAAAATCAGGCAGGAAGGCGTCACAGAGATCAGGCAGAATAAAGAACAGATCAGAAACCATTATACATGCGTATAGTGGTTTCTTTTGCAGGAGGCATTATGATAAAAGGTAAAGTTGCCCTGGTAACCGGCGCATCCCGGGGCATAGGAGCAGCCACTGCCATCAGGCTTGCCCTGGACGGATATGATGTAGCTGTCAATTACATAGAACGTGAAGACCGGGCGGCACAGGTTGTGGAAAAAATAAAAAATCTGGGCCGCAGAAGCATAGCTGTGAGAGCAGATGTATCGGACCGCACTCAGGTTGAGGCAATGTTTGACAGAATCCGCAGTGAACTGGGTGAGGTTGAACTTCTGGTAAGCAATGCAGGCATAGCAGGTCAGATGCAGATACAGGATGTCAGTCAGGACAGATGGAGGCGTTTTTTCGGGGTCAATGTGGACGGAGCATTTAATACGATCCAGTGTGCCCTTCCCCATATGCTGAAGGAACACAGGGGGTGCATTATAACAGTTTCCTCCATGTGGGGCCTTCGGGGTGCTTCCTGCGAAAGTGTATATTCTGCCACAAAGGCTGCCCTGATTGGTCTCAGCCGTTCCCTGGCCAATGAACTGGCTCCCTCGGGGATAAGAGTCAACTGCATAGCACCGGGAGTAATAGACACGGAAATGCTGGATGAACTGCCTGCTGAGATAAAAGATACCCTTGCAGATGATACCCCGGTAAGAAGGCTGGGAACTGTTGATGATATAGCGGCTGCAGTATCCTTCCTGGCATCAGCCGAAGCATCGTTTTTCAGCGGACAGGTATTAACCTGTGACGGGGGATTCACCGTATAAAGGCAGGGTATGATGCTATTTTGCCGAAACGGATGATTAGCACATAATAATGTGCATCTTATGAAATTGAAAGAACAGAAGTAAAGTACTATTATTAGGTCATCATTAGTTAACATTAACATAAGTTATTGATATATATATTCAATAACCCCATTGAAAAGGAGATTGTTATGATGGTATTACCAATAGTAATTGCTGTAGTTGTAATTATTGTACTTATCCTGATATTTACAAACATTCAGATAGTTCCCCAGGCCCATGAATATATTCTGGAGGTGCTGGGCAAGTATAAGTCCACCTGGAAAGCAGGCATACATGTAAAGGTTCCTTTCTTTTCAAGAATCGTCAAAAAGGTTTCGGTAAAGGAACAGGTTCTGGATACACCGCCCCAGCCGGTTATCACAAAGGATAATGTTACGATGCAGATAGATGCCATCGTGTATTATCACATTTATGATTCAAAGCTGTACACCTATGGTGCTGCAGAACCGATAGTTGCCCTGGCCAATCTTTCCGCAACTACACTGCGAAACATAATCGGCGGTATGACCCTTGATGAGGCCCTGACATCCCGTGATGTTATAAATGCAAGACTTACGGAGCTTCTGGATGTTGCAACAGACCCATGGGGCATCAAGGTAACCAGAGTTGAGTTGAAGAACATCCTTCCTCCTGACGAAATAAGGCATGCAATGGAAAAGGAAATGAAGGCAGAGCGTGACAGACGTCAGACCATCCTTGAAGCCGAAGGTCATAAACAGGCAGTTATTACCAGAGCAGAAGGTGATAAGCAGGCCATGGTCCTGGCAGCAGAAGGTGAGAGGGATGCAAGGATAGCAAGGGCAGAAGGTGAAGCAAAAGCCTTAAAGCTTGCTAAGGAAGCAGAGGCAGCAGGACTCAGAGCCTTAAGGGAAGCCGGAGCAGACGGTACCGTAATCGAGCTTAAGAGATTTGAAACCATGCAGAAGATAGCGGACGGAAAGGCTTCAAAGATCATCATCCCTACGGATCTGATGACATCAGTATCAAAAAACGTGGTCTTTTCCGAAACAACAGGAATAGGAGATACAACTTCCGAAGCAGAACCTGAAGAAGTTCAGATACCTGAAGATCCATGCTGTAAAGATAAAATCTTTCGTTGAGATTTAAAACTTAATAATGTATAATCCCCTCTACAGGGGACGTATTTCAAAGGCGGGGCAAAAATGCACTCGCCTTTGAGTTTTACTGTTTTTTAAAGGGAATATAAATGACTGAAAGAATCTGGGGAATCCTGGTGGAGGGATTCGGAAAAATACTTCTTGCCGGCATACAGGTAACAATACCCCTTACAGTTATAGGAATATCGCTTGCTATGGTAATAGCCATGTTTATGGCTATGGTTCAGTATGCAAAAATTCCCGTACTGCGGCAGATCTCAAGATTTTACATATGGATATTCAGGGGGACTCCCCTGCTGGTACAGCTGTTCCTTGCATACTACGGACTTCCGAAAATAGGCATTGTTATGGATGCATTTCCCTGTGCGGTAATGGTATTTGCACTGAATGAGGGCGCCTACTGCTCTGAAACCATGAGATCCGCATTTGAAGCGGTTCCTCCGGGACAGCTGGAAGCAGGATACTGCGTGGGAATGAATTACCTCCAGGTAATGTGGCATGTAGTCATTCCCCAGGCCCTGAGGACTGCGTTTCCGCCTCTGTCCAATTCACTTATTGCAATGCTTAAGGACACCTCTCTCGTTGCCTCCATAACTGTTGCTGACATGTTTATGGCAGCACAGAAGATAGTTGGAAGGACCTATGAGCCCTTGTGGGTATACAGTGAAGTGGCTCTTATATATCTTATATTTTCCACCATACTTACGTTCATACAGAGAAAGATGGAGAT
>JABUTA010000111.1 GCA_021443845.1 Parasporobacterium sp. | reverse complement strand
TTTTTTTCTTCCTTTTTTCAAAAATTTCCCGCCCCCGCGAATGGCAGGGGCGGGAATGAAAACAAATTCTATCAGTTAGTCAAATTATGCTTTTGCGTTTGCTTTTTTCTCCATGTCGATACGATCGAACAGGTAGTTATCCGGCTCTAAGCCAGCTTCAATACGAAGCTTGCGGTCGTATTCTGCAACGCCCTTCGGCTGGAACAGTCTGTTGAAGACGATGCAGATAACAGCCATGATTGCGACGAAGATGAATGCGCCCTTGTAGGTGAAAGCATCTGCGATCGAAGCAACGATGAACGGGAAAGCTGCGCCGATAACGGTCGATACCGGAGGTGCGCCGGACATAACTGCCGGGAAGTCTTCCAGTCTCCAGTAACGGACGATGGAGCTGAGACCGAAGTTCGAAGCTGCACCCATGAACATACCAAGAAGCCAGCAAGCAGCGATGGTTGTCCAAACGTTGTCGAAGATACCCAGAATACCTGCTGCAAGCATGATCCAGGAAGTAATGAAGACTGCGGTCTTTGTGCCGTATTTGGTATCCAGAACGCCCAGCAGCCAGCTGCCGAAGCATGCGAAGATGGATAAGCCGAACAGAACAGCATTCGCACCACTGCTCATCAGAACGAAGCTCGGTACTGCCAGGACATCCAGTGCCGGACCGTAAGAATACAGAACCGGGATAATCTGAACCATAAATGCCATAGCGCAGGCAAGAAGCAGGGAGCTCGGTACTGCGTTAAACCACCAGTCTTTGCAGCCCCAGATTTTGGAACGTTTCCAAACCGAATTCTTTCTTGCTTCGATTTCTCTCTGCAGCATTTCCTGAGCCATTTCCGGTGTGAAGTTTTTATCGTTGTCACGATAGCAGCCACACTGCTCCGGGAAGTCTTTCAGCCAGATTGCGCAGATGATGATACCAATCAGGGAAACAATCCAGTACGGCGAGAATGATACTAAGGATGCCATCGTGATGCTTCCGGTGATACCTAATGTTGCATAGAACTGAGTCATGAACAGGCTCAGGCAGATACCGGTTACAATCGGGAATGCCATGGTAACAATACCCATAACCGTACCTTTTCTTCTCGGGAACCAGTTACCGATCAACTGGGTAACAAAGAAGCAGCCCCACAGCTGAGTGGTAATCAGAACGCATACGAAGCAGATGCACCACAGAACGTTTAATGTCGGCGGGATCAGCACGATAGATGCGCAGAACACCAATGAGATGAGACCAAAGATGATACCCACTCTCTTCATGTTCTTGATTTTACCAATGTTCGGAGCTACGACGAAATACGTAATGCAGTATCCGATCATACTTCCGATCAGGTTCATCAAGGTGGTGGTTGTCGTTCCGCCGTAGTACTCAGACATAACGTTCTGCGGGAAGTTCGTGAACGCTGTGTATCCGGCATATGCCAGCATCTGATAGATCAGCAGAAGCGTACCGCGGGTACCAAACCCAATACTTTTCTTCTCCATTTAAAAATCCTCCTTTTTCAATAGCCCTCCCTTAGGACTTCTAATAATATTTATTTAAGACCGACGGTGAAGTCGTCCTTAAATTCGTTATAAACCTCCGGCAGAATTTTCGCGAGATGCGTAAATTCTTTGACATTGTGCATGAGCATCATTCTGCCAAATTCCGGAATTGCCGGGAAATCCGGAATCTGTATCACACCATTTTCCGTTGCCTGGTAGCCCATGAAGAATCTGGTGCGCAGTTCAGATCCGTTCGCCGTCGGGCGAAGGAAATGAATCATGATGGCCGGACCCGGTGTGCAAATAATGGTTCCTTTAAAATCTTTCAGTTTTTCCGGATCAAATCCGACAACCTCGGGCGGAACAAACGTCAGCATAACCGGCCGCGGTTCATCTCCGTCAAAAAGACCTTCTTTAATCTCATGCGTGGTGTTCCAATAACGCTCTTTCAGGGACAGGGACTCATCCAGTGCCTGCTCCACATTCTGTGTCTGGCAATAGAAATGATCATCTTTATCCCAAATCATATAGCGCATGGTATCCAGTCCGTGCCATGCAAACCACCAGTCAAACATCACCGGATCAACTCCCGGCATGTCTGTCAGGTTTGCCAGCATGGTGCCGCCATCCGGACAGCCGTACATACCGAATTCATTCGGCAGATAACCGTCATCAAAGAGCTTATTGATGTCAGAAATAGCCATGCCGTCCTGATTGTCATAATTCATCTGCATAATCTCTTTCGCCACTTCTTCCGGACACGGAGCGATGGGGCGTTCGATGTATTTATACAGCGGGCTCTTTTTTTGTTCTTCGGTTAAAATCGGTGCCATAAGGTTTCCTCTTTTCTGTGATTAAAACAGGCTGTATTGTTTCTTTAACAGTTCTGCCCACTCGTCGCAGAATTTTACGATTCTGTCAGCAACCGGAGGAATGTCATGAATCAGACCTGCAACCTGGCCGGCCAGAACAGCGCCTTTTTCACGATCACCCTCTAAGGATGCGATACGCAGAGATCCCATGGACATTTCACGGATCTTATCTGCTGCTTCGCTCCACGGAAGATCAGCTTCTAACTGCATCATTTCATCAGCCAGACCGTTGCGGATCTGCCAGCTCGGCTCACCGGTGGACTGTCCGCAGGCAACAATGTCGCGGTCGATTGCATCAACAACTGCATCTTTGCAGTTCGGATGAATCGGGCATTCCTGTGTTGCCATGAAAGCAGTACCCATTTCGATACCGTCAGCACCCTGAACCGTCAGACCTGCTGCCTGGCGCGGAGTTGCAATACCGCCGGAAGCGACAACCGGAACATCCGGAAGTGCTTCAACAACTTCTGCCAGAAGGACACGTGCGCTGACTTTGGTGACATGACCGCCGCCTTCAAAACCTTTGGTGATGATGACATCTGCGCCTGCTTTTGCAGCAACCAGAGCATCTTCAAGATAATTAATCTTTGCAACAACCTTGATGCCTGCTTCATGGAACATGTCATAATGTTTCTTGGTGAAGTCATAATCCAGAAGGTTTAAGCTGTCGACATAAGCAACTGCCGGTTTGCCTTCCAGAATTGCAGAAACACCAAGCTCCAGCATCGGAGACGGATCGATGAACAGGTTTGCAGCAAACGGTTTATCCGTCATTTTGCGAACTTCTGCCATTTGGCCTAAAATGATTTCCTTCGGCATGAAACCGCTTCCTAAAACGCCAAGGCCGCCGGCTGCAGAAACTGCACCGACCAACGGAGCCATGGAAGTCCATGCCATTGCGCCCTGAATTACCGGATATTCGATGCCTAATGCATCACATACTTTATTGCTCATTTCTTTCTCCTTATATCGGGCAGGCGCAGCCTGCCCGCAAATAGTATTAACTAGAATCTTGGAAGTCCTACAGGGTATGTATCAATAGGAATATCCTTAGTTGAAAGCGTCATTTCACCGTTTTCATTCTTAACGATGATCCACTTAAGCCAGTTCTCGTTATCCATTACCGGATAATCTTCTCTTAAGAACCATCCACGTGATTCTTTTCTCATTAATGCAGCCTTGAACATCATCTCTGCGCAGAGAAGCATAGCTTCTGCCTCGTGGCACTCAAGTACGCCATGAAGGTCATTTGCCTTAAGATTTCCAACCATAGCTTTAGCTTTCTCAAGTTTACGAAGAGCGATATTGATTCTGTATTCTGACATGTAAACACTGTATTCAACAGGTCCGACAACCTTCTGAACTGCGTCGATAAGATCGATAGCTCTATATCCCTCTTCCTTGAATAATGGGGCAAATGCTTCTTCCTTATACTTAGCAATCTGTCCTTCACAAGCCTTAGGAGCTTCTGCTTCCTTAACAGCTTCTGCTGAATGCTCGCCTGCTAAGATACCTGCATAAACTGCATTGAGGATACCTGAACCTCTGTTACGTCCCGGAGGTGCAGGTACAGCGCCTGATGCGCCTGAACCGCAGTAACTTACGTCACCTGCTCCGTAAAGACCCTTGATTGTTGATTCCATGTTTTCATCAACATTTAATGGAGACTGCTCGCCGATGAAGCCCGGACACATCTCAAGTTCAGGATCTCTGCCTTCTGCCTTACCATGGTCTGCATCCCAGAATGGAACACCGTATGGTCTGTCCCATGCACTGAGGCCGCCCTGTCTTCCTTCCATTACAAGGTGGATAGGTCCCTTGCCCATAGACATCTGCTCATACCACTCTCTGATAGCTGTAGCTGAGATATCTGCTTCAGGGAATCTACGGAAGTTCTGGGTTACATTCTCGCCAAGAGCGTTGAACATATTATTCTCACAGAATACCCACTCCTGAAGAGTATTTTTCTTATATAACTGAGAGAAGTTACCGAATTCGCAGTTTCTCATTTCTGCGCCTGCTCTGTATGCTGCAGCGATAGCATCACCACGTCCGCAGCTCCACATAGGCTGAATACGATAGTTCTGAGAACCTGTAGCAAGGATAACTGTCTTAGCTTCTACTACATAGAATGTGCCGTCTACGATGCTGTATCCAACAGCGCCGGCAATCTTGTCACCGTCTGTAAGGAGGTCTGAAATAGTAACCTTGTTTACGATTTCAACGCCAAGCTTCTTGGCTGTATTTCTCATCTTAAGACAGTTGTCAAGGTCGATACCTACCATAAATGTCATAGGACCTGTAGGAATCTTGAATTTAGGAATTGTAACTCCCCATCTGTCGAGACGCTCGATCATGTCGTTGTTCATCTCGATATATTTCTTGGTAACATTCTGGTTTCCAAGATAGCATGCAACTGCAGGAGTATGATACTGAAGGAAGTCATCAGCCTTCATCTGCGGGTCAAACCACTGGAGAACGCCGCCGCCTTTATTGGCCTTGCCGCCGTATCCCGCTGTCTGTTTTTCAATTACTAATACTTTAGCGTCAGGATTTTTTTCCTTAGCTGCTACTGCAGCTGTAAGGCCTGCGATACCGCCACCAACAATGAGGATATCGGCAGATAATCTTGTTTCCTGAATATTATTCTTATCCATCTTAATCCTCCTTATTTATACATATCAAAGCTCTGGATAAATCTCTGGCTTTCCCAGTTTACGATTACCTTAATGCAACCCTTCTTGCAAGATACTTCACAATAGTTGCAATGTTCACATTCGTTCATATACTTGAAAACAGGTCTCTTGTTTTCTGCGTCCCACTGAATTACATCGATGAAGCAAGCCTGATAGCACATTTTACATCCTACGCAATTAGTTGGGTCAAATTCTATAGTGTGATTCTGAAAAATCATGTTATGCCCTCCTATTAAAGATTGTCTTTCTCTGCTGCATATAATTCAGGTAAGATTGCTGCTACATTGGCCCACTCTACTGCATTGGCAATAAGGTAAGGCTGCGGAACAACAGGTGTCATGCGGAATTCATCAGGAAGTGCCTTATAATCAAGGCCGTATCTTACTGTGTAACCGATCCACATCTTGGTTCTTACTTCAACGCCGCCATCTTTTTCTACTACCTGGTGGACGATGAATGTATCAGGTCCTGCTGCAGGCGGCTGACCCTGGTCATAATATCTGATGCAGATAAGAGACTTGGTATACTGGTCTGCGCCAATCTTGCTCATGTCAAATCCAACATTGCCCGGATACTTGAAGTTAAGATAAGAAACAGCAGGCTTCATAACGCCTTTCTTAATTACTGTCTGGGTTGTATCCCAGTATCTTTCCTGAATGGTAAGATCTTCATCAACTGCCTTAGCTGACTGCATTGTTCTTGACTGAATAAACTCGTTAGGATTAGCAATAACATAACGAAGAGGATCAAGACCTCTCCAGTTGTACCACCAGTCGATCATTTCTGCTGTGCCGCCCGGAATGAAGTTAACGTCTGAAACATAACCTGTTCCGTCGAACATTGCGCAGTAGCCGATTTCATCATTAGCATAGTCTGCGTCTAAGATTTTAGCTCTCTCGGCAAATGGAAGTGCTGCCATCGGATTCATAGGAGGTCCGAATACCTTGCCCATCTTAGGTGGGAAGATTGGAGCAGCTTCTCTTTCATAAAACTTAAAATAGCTTTTCTGTTTATCTTCCTCCGAAACCGGAGTTTTCTGATTAAAATTTGGTCCCATAAAGA
>JABUTA010000110.1 GCA_021443845.1 Parasporobacterium sp. | reverse complement strand
CAAAACGGCTCACATACGTTCTGACATGGAGCGAGCCGATATAATTCAGGGATGCTTATGCATGATTACGAGGGTGGCGGCTCAGGACCACAAGTCCTGAAAGCCGCCAGGACTACTGAGAAGAAAACTTTTCAAAGTTTTCTTCGAATGGTCCGGCCCGAAGTAATGTGCAGAAGCATCCCATTGAATTATACGGCGCAAGCTCCCGGAAGAACGTATGTGAGCCGTTTTGACGCAGAAACCACAGATGTCAAATAATGCATTTTTTTTTGTGCATTATGTCAGATAATTGTAAATTGCAATACACATTTACTGATGATAAAATATCATGGATATTGGTGTGCCGGTTTCTAAGGTCATACCATAATTTATCCACAGTTCGAAAGGAGAAGAACATGAAAAAATTATTAGCAGTTGTGCTTGCAGCAGCTATGGTTATCGGCATTTTCGGTGCTATGACAACATCTGCAGCTGACACAATCAAGATCGGTTATGTTAACCCGTCTACAGGTGCTCTCGCAGGTAATGGCGAAGGTGCTCAGTGGGTTATCGACCAGATGACAGCATGGGTTAATGAGCAGGGCGGAATCGAAATCGACGGCGAAATGAAGCAGGTTGAAGTAGTTCTTTACGACTCAGAATCAGACTCAGCAAAATGTGCAGAAAAAGCTCAGAAGTTAGTAGAAGAAGATGAAGTTGATATCATCCTCGCTATCCAGACTCCTGAAACAGTTATCCCGGTAGCAGCAACAGCTGAACGTTACGGCGTTCCGTGTGTAGCTATCCAGGCTCCTGTTAACCCTGTAGCAGCTAACGTTGCAAGCGGAACAGAATGTGAATGGGTATTCCATGCATTCTGGACAATTGAAAATGTATACGAATGCCACAAGGCTCTCTGGACAGCAGCAGGCTACGGCCCAGGCCAGGGATACAAGGTTGGTCTTGCATTCGCAACAGACGCTGACGGTTCTGCATGGCATGATATCTTCGTTCAGAAACTTCCGGAAGATGGATATGTAGTAGTTGATCCGGGTCAGTATCCTTCACTTTCAAACGACTTCACATCACTGGCAAATACTTTCAAGTCTGAAGGCATCGACATTCTTGCAGGAACAAACATTCCTCCTGATTTCCTGAACGTATACAAGGCTTGCCTCGCAGCTGGTGTTGAAGTTGGATGTATCACAATGGGTAAGTGCTGTCTGCTTCCTGGCGACGTATCAGTTCTTGAAAACGATACAAAGGGTCTTGCACAGGGCATCATGACAGAAGTATGGTGGACACCTAACTATCCGTTCTCTTCAGCTCTTACAGGCGTTTCTTCAGCAGACCTCGGTGCTAAATACTTAGCAGACAACGGCGGCGATATGCCTCAGCCGGCAGGCTATGCGTATGCAGGTCTTGAAATCGCTATCAATGCTCTCAAGAACGCAGGCTCTTCAGATCCTGAAGCTATCCGCGATGCTCTTAAAGCTACAGAACTCGACACCATCGTTGGACCTATCAAGTACGATAAGGAAATGCTGGGCCTTCACTACGGTGATACAGTTATCGCAGGCGGACAGTGGCAGTTACAGGAAGACGGAACCGAGAAGCTGGTTGTTATCGACAATACAGTATATGATGTAATCTCTGTAGAAGGCGAATACGTTCCCGGCAATGCTACATCAGCAAAATAATTGATATTTAAGCTTCTTAAATAATAATTGGTGGGGAGCCCTGAAGGCACCCCACCAAATTTTATCGGTTTGATTCAGCAGAAATACGTATAAAACTGTTAGAGGAATTATTATGGGAAATATTTTAACATTTGAACATGTCAATGCGGGATACGGACGTGTCCAGATCCTGCATGATCTGTCATTTTCAGTGGAGGAAGGAGAGGTATACGGGGTTATCGGTCCTAACGGATGCGGTAAGACTACCATGTTCAACGCCCTTATCGGCCTCATCATTCCTTCCAGCGGAAAGATCACCTTTAACGGACATGACATAACAAAGGTAAAACCCGCTCAGAGATGCCAGATGGGTATCGGAAGAACCTACCAGGTACCCCGTCCCTTCGAAGGCATGAGTGTGTTCGAGAATGTTCTTGTTGCAGCTGTTCACGGTGCCAACCATTCCGAGCATGATGCCAGAAAGGTGGCATTAGATGCACTGAAACTGACGGAATTATATGAAAAGAGAGAGATCCCTGCAGGTGAACTGACACTTCTTGACCGTAAACGTCTTGAAATTGCAAGAGCCCTCGGCACAGAGCCCAAGCTCCTTCTTCTTGATGAGGTTGCGGCAGGTCTTACAGAAGCCGAAGTGCAGGATGTAATGAAGATGGTTGCAAACCTCAAGGCAGCAGGCTATTCGATCATCTGGATAGAGCATGTAATCCAGACAATGGTAGAATCTACAGACCACCTTATGTGTATGGCCCAGGGTCACGAGCTCCTTATAGGAGACCCGAGACCGGTTATGGAATCAAAGGTTGTTGAAGAGGTATACCTGGGAGTTGAAGAGGAGGATGAAGAATGAGCGAGCCATTATTAAAAGTTGAAGGCGTTCAGGCTAAATATGGTGATTTCATCGCTGTTCAGTCAGCCTCTCTGGATGTACCGGAAGGGAAGATCGTATCACTGATCGGATCAAACGGTGCAGGAAAGTCCACCCTGATGGACACCATCGCGGGCCTTCATAAGCCAAGCGCAGGAAAAATATATTTCAAGGGCGAAGACATAACAGGTCTTCCCGCCGAGAAAATCGTTACAAGAGGTCTGAGCCTCGTTCCTCAGGGAAGCCGCTGCTTCATAAGAATGTCTGTGGAAGACAATCTTATAATGGGAAGCTTTCCGAAGAATGTCAGAGCAAAGGCAAAGGATTCCTTAGAGAGAGTATACAGTCTTTTCCCTGTTCTTAAGGAAAAGAGAAATGACGCATCAGGCAGCCTTTCAGGCGGTCAGAGGCAGATGGTTGCCATAGGACGTGCTCTTATGACCAATCCGGAGCTGATTCTTTTTGATGAGATATCTCTGGGTCTTGCACCTACCATTATCAAGGATATCTACGCAACAGTTAAGGATATCAACAGAACCACCGGAATGACGGTAGTTCTTGTAGAGCAGGATACTCACAGAGCTATCAAGACAGGTGAATTCTGCCATGTAATGCTTAAAGGCAATGTTGTCCTGTCAGGCAGATCAAAAGAGCTCGGGGATGACGAGATCAAGAAAGCATATTTCGGAATTTAGGAGAGGAGGTAGAATAAATGATTATTATTCAGTATTTAATCAACGGCATTATGCTGGGTGGTATCTACGCTCTCCTGGGCGTTGGTATGACAATGATCTTCGGTATTGTTAAACTGACCAACCTTGCACACGGCGAATTCGTTATTATCGGTGCTTACGCATCAACACTTGTTGCTCAGGCACTGGGAGTTGACCCTATCCTGACCCTTATTGTAACCGTACCGTTCATGTTCCTTCTTGGTATGGGACTTCAGTCAGGACTTATCAACAGAGTTATGCAGAAGGGCTCTGAACCTGCTCTTCTGGTAACCTTCGGTCTTTCAATCATTCTGCAGGATGCGATGCTTCTTCTCTTTACAGCAGACGCACGTCATGCAGGTGCAGCTTACAGCTCAACCATAATAAAGATCGGCAGCATCAGTATTGCCCTTCTGGATATCATCCTTCTGGCAATCAGTCTGCTTTCAATCCTTATCCTCACATGGTTCCTGAACAAGACCTATATGGGACGTTCTATCAGGGCTACTTCAGATGATACTCAGGCAGCATCTCTGATGGGTGTAAGCGTAAAGAAGACCTATGCCATAGCACTTGGTATTGCAATGGCGACAGCGGCAGTTGCCGGTCTTTGCATCGGTCTGAAATGGACCTTCTATGCATCATCAGGCGGAAGCTATCTTCTTATAGCCTTTGGTGTAGTAGTTATCGGCGGTATGGGTTCCATACCGGGCACACTGGTTGCAGGTTTGATCTTTGGTCTTGCACAGGTTATCGGCGGAGCAAACTGGGGCTTACTTATAAGCTATGTTCTGCTCATCATCATGCTTGCAGTAAGACCACAGGGCTTGTTCAGCAAGTAGGAAGGAGGATGTTATGGAAAATAAAACTTTAGCATCTGTTCGTAAGCCTATTAAGGTACTGGACGGCAAAGTGATGCTTATCGTCTGCATTATAATTGTTGCATTTCTTTATGCAGCCAATATCTTCGGGATATTCTCAAGCAATACAATGCGTTATCTCATGAAGATATTCCTTTACATTACCATGGGTGAAATGTGGAACCTTCTTTCAGGCTTCACAGGAATGACAAGCCTCGGAAACCAGACCTTTATCGGTCTGGCAGGTTTCACCGTTGCAGTTGCAACATCAACATATAATCTGCCGATATGGCTCGGCATCCTCATCGGACTGGCTATAGGTGTTGTAGTGGCATTCCTTCTTTCATTTGTATTATTCAGAATGAGAGGCATGTATTTCGCCATTGCAACCTGGGTAATTGCCGAAGCAATCTGTACTGCATTCAAGAGCTGGCCATATGTTAACATGGGCGGCGGTATGTCCATCAAGGCAAAACCGTATCCAAAGACACCTGAAATCTATCTTATGGCGCTGACTCTCTTTGTAGTTGCCATGATCGTTGTCTACCTGCTGCTGAGAACCAAGACAGGTCTCGGTCTTACAGCCATGAGAGACGATGCAGATGCCGCTTCATCAGTTGGTGTTAACATTTTCAAGTCAAAGCTCCTTGTTTACGTTATCGCTGCAGGCTTCACAGCCATTGCGGGAGCTATCTTCTTCATCAACAAGGGTACCATCTATCCGGATTCAGGCTTTAACATTGACTGGACCGTATCCATGGTATTCATAGTAATCGTAGGTGGTATCGGTACAGTATCAGGACCGGTTGTAGGCGCTATCGTTTACGTACTTCTTGACGAGTTCCTGGCACATTTCCCGGGATGGTCAAACATCATCCTCGGCGCCATTGCCATCCTCGTTATCCTGTTCCTTCCTGACGGAATCATGGGAACACTCCAGAAGAAGCTTCACTTTGAAATCTTCTCCCAGAAGAGATTTTCAGAGCATAAGAAAGACATCGGAAAGAAGGCACAGCTGCAGTAATTATAATAAGCCATGTCATCCCTCGTATCTGAGTGGGTTGATGTGAGGATATATGATAACTGTCAAAGGCTTCTGCCGGGACTGTAATTTGTCCCCGGCAGAAGCCTTTCTGCGTGCAGAAATATCTTCGGTTTTTACACTTTGTATGAAGTGGAAATCTGCGATTGACGTCATAATGGCACTTTAGTAAAATACAGCAGGATTTGCACAATGCCGGAAGTATGGCATTGAATGCACAGAATGAATTGATCAGCGAGGGAAATATAATGGGAGATTATGAAATAAAAGCTGCACACATCAATCCTGTTACGGCATCAGATCCCGTAACAGTAAAAACACCGTGGAAAAATCACCTTGGAGATCTGCCTTTCCATCTGGACTATTTTGACGGAAGTCTTTACGATGCGGTAAAGGCAGCTGCGGAAAAGTATCCTAATAACATTGCTTTTGACTTCATGGGGAAATCTACCACATATAAGACCATGATCTCTGAAATACAGAAATGTGCCAGATCTTTCAAAACCCTGGGGGTGAGAGAAGGCGACAGAGTTACAATAGCCCTGCCCAACTGTCCCCAGGCCATATATTCATTCTATGGCCTTAACTGTATAGGTGCCATTGCCAACATGGTACATCCCCTTTCAGCAGAAAAGGAACTGGAGTTCTACATCAATGCGTCAAAGAGCGTAACGGTGGTCACGCTGGATCAGTTTTACAACAAGATAGAAGCGATCCGTCAGAATACATGTCTGGTGAACGTGGTTATCGCATCCATAAAGGATGCTCTGTCCAGACCTATCAAGGCAGGCTATATGCTGACAGAAGGACGCAAGATCAAAAAAATACCAAAGGATGCCCCGGTTATCAGATGGAATGCCTTCAAGAATATAGGCAGATCCTGCTTCTGGAACTATGAGGCTGAGAAGGACTGCAATGAAACAGCAGTTATTCTTTACTCCGGAGGAACCACCGGCAGGACAAAGGGCATAGAATTATCCAGCCGCAGCTTTAATGCCCTGGCAGAGCAGATCATAGGTGTTAA
>JABUTA010000010.1 GCA_021443845.1 Parasporobacterium sp. | reverse complement strand
CCTTGAAAAAACACCCGAAGCAGCGGTAAATTCTTGAGCATGAGTATGAGGCATCAGGGTATGGGAAGTTCGAATAACGGTTACTGACCGAATTTGAATACGATTCCCACTACCGCCGCAAACAGTATGAAGAATATAGGATGCAGCTTTTTTACCTTCGGTACCCAGTTGGTCAGCACCAGGATTACAACTGCCAGAATGACATACTTCACATTGAATTGAGCCTTTGTGAAGAGGTCAGTAATCTCATCCACCCTTAAGAATGAAAGAAAAATGATACTAACTCCGGCTGCGGCTATAAGGCCTACAGAAGCCGGCCTCAGTCCGTAAAATGCAGAGTCAACGTATCTGTTTTTGCGGAACTTATCCAGAATGCAGGCAATGATTATTATCACTATGATTGAGGGGGCAACGAGACCCAGGGTGGCGATCACAGCCCCCAGGATTCCTCCAACTGTGCCCAATACCTGAGTGCCCGTGGTATAGCCTACATAAGTGGCAGTATTTACCCCAAGAGGACCCGGCGTACTTTCAGCCACTGCTATCATATCTGCCAGCTGAGCAGAGTTGAACCATCCTGTGCTGACTGCCATATCCTGCAGGAAAGGTATGGTGGCCATTCCCCCGCCGATGCTGAAAAGACCGGTTTTGAAAAATTCCCAGAATAACTGCAAATATATCATTTTTTCCTACCTCCCAGCAATGAAATAACGATACCTGCAGCCCCGGCAGCCAGAACATAGATCACAGGGGAAATGTTCAGGAATATGGACCCTATGAATACCAGTGCAAAAATAACTCCGGTGGGTATGTCTATGACTGCTGATTTCCAGAGCTTTACCACCGCATTGAAAATAAAAACACAGACGCATACACGGATGCCTGCGAAAGCGTTCTGCACCCAGGCAATGTCCATGAAATTGCTGATAACTGCAGCAATGATGGTGATGATCACCAGCGAAGGGAACACCATTCCCAGGGTTGCGACAATTGCTCCGGGGATTCCTTTCAGTTTTTTACCGATAAATGTGGAAACATTGACTGCGATGATACCGGGAGTACATTGACCTATGGCATAATAATCCATGATCTCCGGATCGGTTGCCCATTTTCTGGATTCTACAACCTCCCGCTGCAATATGGGAAGCATGGCATAACCCCCTCCGAAGGTCATAACACCTATTTTGGCGAAGGTCAGGAATAATTCTGCATAGCTGTTCATGATCAATTAATGATCCTTTCTTCTCTGATTTATATCAGTATTATGTGATATGTTATATTAAGTATTTTCCGGTATGTGCTGCCATTGAAAAATCAACCTGCGTGATCATCTTATGAGCAGAGCGGCGGTGCTTTCCAGGGGATATCCCAGACCCATACCGGTTACGGGAAGGGGAAGGATGTCAATGCCGAAGGAAAATGCAAAAGTGAACAGGGAAATAAGCTCCGCTTCCATGTAATTTCCGATCTGCTCCTGCATCTCCGGGGAAAAGGTTATTTCCTGTTCTGCGTAGGCTGCCATGATATCATCAAAATTATAATAATCTTTCAACGCACCTTTTCGTGCAATGATTATGCCCCGGGGATCTTTGCAATCCGGATCCTCCGTCTGTACAGAATTCACCGCAATCTGCCAGCTGACTGTCTCCGGATCCAGAGACAATATTCCCGGGATTTCTTCATCCGTTTTTCCCTCCAGGACAGTACCTGCGAAATTCTCCTGAGCAACAAGCTTTCTGCCTTCCTGAACTGCATGAAGAAGATAATCCGGATCATATTTCCAACCGTTGCAGCAGTCCAGATTGGCCCAGGACATGTAGGGATGCTGATACTCGGAAACATTTCGGAACCTGTATTCATACAGGCCATAGCTTTCGGTACCCAGCTGGGTGCCGTCACTGTCCATTATCTTTACTGAAACATTATCCTCAGCTTCTGTCCGGAGAAAATATATACCCGTTTTAGGGTTTTTAAATATTATGCGGTCTGACAATCCTGCCTCCTTATGTGAATATTTTATAAACAGCTTATTGCCTTTAATCCGCTTAACAGCTGATTCTGCACTGCTGCACACGAAAGCATGATACCATAGTTTACCTGCCTTGATAAGTCAATTCATGAGTGCTACACTTTTCGGAAAGGCTGCAGCTTTTCCGAACACCATAATCAGATTGCAGAGGGTAAATGATAATCATATTGTTAAGAGTGCATAAAAATCAGATTGCAGATGGTAATATAACAATGGGGGTATAGTATGAATGTAACTATCAGGAATGCAGTGCCGGATGATGCAGAAGCCATACTGGGAATCTACGCATATTATGTGGAGAATACCGCCATCACATTTGAGTATGATGTGCCGTCTGTTCCGGAGTTCAGACACCGCATTGAGACAACACTGAAAAAATACCCTTACCTGGTAATCGAACAGGATGGGGCGATACAGGGTTATGCCTATGCCGGAACCTTCAAAGGGAGGGCTGCCTATGACTGGTCCTGTGAGGTGACCATTTATATGGACCGTAATGCTCAGAAGTGTGGTATGGGCAGGAAGCTCTACGAGGCCCTGGAGGAAAGACTGAAGGACATGGGCATACTTAACCTTTATGCGTGTATAGCATATCCCGGGGAGGAAGATGAATATCTGACCAGGAACAGTGCGGATTTTCACGGCCATATAGGATATTCCGCAGTGGGAATATTTCACAGCTGCGGATATAAATTCAATCGCTGGTATGACATGATATGGATGGAGAAAATCATAGGGTACCACGGAGAAAATCAATCTCCTGTATTCAGAACCGATACAATATCGTGAGTTTTATCTGGGGGTAAGCCTAAGAATATTATAGGCCGGAGAAATATATGTTGAGGGAAACGGGCTTTATCAGAACATCCAAACCGATGGTAAATTCCAGAGCAAAAACTGTATTCACGGTATGGGAGACTTAAGGTGAATAATATTAAAAACAGATATTGAAAGGCTGCCGGATTTATTCTAATTTATAAAAAAGCAGTAAAGAATTATAAACAGTTCACTTACAGAACAAAATAGAAACGGAGAAAATGTGAAAATGACGTATATCAGAAAATCATGGGGATTGATCATTACCATGCTTATGGTAATGGTAATGACAGTTTCCTCTGTCATGCCCTTAATGGCGGATGAAACGGAGGAGTATGTAACAAGGGAATACGCTGTGTCGGAGTTTGTGCAGTCTGCAGGACGGAACAATCTGCAGGGCAGCGTATTGGTTCTGACCCTTTTCGGAGATGCCGACAAAATCAGTCCGGAGTATTCCGATGACATGGCCAAAGCCATAACGAACGGCATGGTAACCGGAAGCGAGGACAGAATGCTGGAGCCTGCTGAACTGCTGAAGAGGGCAGAGGCTCTTGTATTATTTGAAAGAACCATCAGCCTTCCTGTGAACGGAGATGAAGTGGGCATGCTTGACGGCATTAATCCGGCGGATGTGGATGCTGCAAAGGAATTGCTTCCGGCAGATACGCCGGAATGGGCTGTAAATGAAATAGCTCTCCTGGTGGCTGCGGGACTGACCGACAGCGAAGAGCTTGCGAAAGCGCCCTTAACAGAACCTGTCACTGCAGAGGAGCTTCGGCAGCTTATAGCTAAGTCAGATGAACTCCTTAACACCTGTCCTGTAGGAAACAGCTTCTATGGTTATGTCAATAACAAAGCCTTCAGAAATGCCGAGCTTACCTCAGGCACAACTATAGATGCCAGACACGGAGCGGTATTCCAGCAGATAGACAGCTGGTCACCTGCTGTCGACATTATGAATGATATCAACGAGAAGGAAAATGCATACCTTTACGCTCTTTTGGAAGGGTTGATTCCATATGAGGACGGAACTCCGGAACAGAGGCTTCATGATCTGCTATTGTGTTTTGAGGAAAATGTACTTATTACAGATGCCGATAAGGCTCAGGTACAGGCATGGAGGAATTCCATACTCAATGCGGCAGATGTGCAGGAACTTATGGATACGGCAGCTGCAATAGCCGATGAGACAGGCTATAATCCGCTGTTCACCGTTTTTTATGATTTTGATCCTGAAACCAATATTGTAATTCCTGTAATGACATTTTTTCCTGACAGAGCCGGAGGATTGATAAATTACCGTTCATTTACAAGAGAAAAGGCGACTTCGTATTATAAGAGGCTGCTTACGGGATACGCACAGGCGGCAGCAATTCCTGTGACGGACGATGATATCGATCGTTTTATTGAGCTGGAAAAAGCATTTAATTCACAGGCTAATTATTTTGATGCCATCAAAAGCAGCATGACATTCTATTCGATGCTGGGAGTAGATGTGGATATTGAGGCAGAGCTTGCTCTGATCCTGGAAGAACATCCTGAACTGGACGAAAACGGTGAGCTGAAAGAGAGCACTGCGGTTTTCCTGCTGCCTGAAGAAGCGGACAGCTTCGCCACGGCTGTAAAGCCTGCATCAGTTCTTAACAGCATGGGATTCCATGACTACTATAAGGTGGGACTGCTTTACGGCGATGTAATGGCTGAGGCGGATAATCTCCTTACAGAGGAGAATCTCAATGCACTGAAGTTCGGAACTATACTGAGTCTTTCCTATGATATGTATGCATATTTTGATCCGGAAGAAGCTGAATGGCTCACAGCGCTTTCTGCTCTGATTATGGATATCAAGGGTGCCACAAGCGCATTCAGTGAGGATATGCTGTCACCGCTGCCTTCTGATACGGAATCGGATCTGTCAGGGTTCTCCTCCGGCGATTCATCCGGAGATGATGATTATGCTGACATGACGGAAACGGAAGAAGAAAGGGACATTTTTACGGACGGCACTTTAACAGAAGTAAAGGACATTCTTCCTGATGATATCGGAATCATATACGCAAGCCGCATAAAAGACGAGAGCGTTTATGATGATATAATGGATATTATCGCGGATATAGCAACGGCGTATGTGAATCGTTTTAATAAAAATGAATGGATGAGTGATAAAACCGCTGCAGAGGCTAAGGGCAAGATCGGGAACATGATAGTTGTTGTGGGTTACCCGGATAATTATACATTTCCTGTAATTCTTGCACCTGAAGACGGAGGGTCTGTATATTCCAATACCATCAGCGCTTCTAAAAACAGTCTGGAAGTATTAATACGGCAATGTTCTGAAAGGGAATTCGTAAGAACTCAGATGTATTATCCTCCGGACACCATAAACGCATGTTATCTGGCGGCAATCAATTCCATAAATGTTTTTGCCGGTATATTAAATCCTCCTTTTTATGATACCGAGGTATCATATGCTGCCAATCTGGGAGCCATCGGAGCTGTCATCGGTCACGAGATAGGTCATGCGTTTGATACGACCGGATCCCAGTAC
This sequence comes from Parasporobacterium sp., assembly GCA_021443845.1. Classification (GTDB taxonomy): domain Bacteria; phylum Bacillota; class Clostridia; order Lachnospirales; family Lachnospiraceae; genus RGIG5612. The sequence goes on along the minus strand of JABUTA010000010.1, from coordinate 21,586 downwards.
GATGAAAAGGGACTTCTCAGAGACTGGTGGACTCCGGAAGATAAAGAGTATTACGATGGTCTGGTGGAGAAGTTTGTAGAATATTATCAGAAATTTGATATTGTAGACGGCATAGTTCAGGATAGCACCATAACCATTACCGAAAATATGGCGGACTTTGCAGGCCTCAGGGTAGTGCTGGATATCCTTGAAGGTAATCCGGAAGCACAGCGGGAGGCTTTGATGTCCTATGCGTCTATGTGGGCCAAACTGGGTACTACGGAATATCTGACCCAGAATATGGGAGATGTACATTCGTCAAACAATGTAAGAGTTGATGCTACGATTGCATCAATGGATGAATTTTACGAACTGTTCGATGTCAAAGAGGGTGATACCATGTATGTAGCTCCGGAAGACCGTTTGAAACTGTGGTAAGCATGTTTGAATTATAGTTATAGTAAAGGCATCTGAGGCGGCATTGGGGAATCCGGACCGTCTGCAGCTTAAGAAAGGGACAACTGACATGAGAAAAACCAAAATCGTCTGTACTATAGGACCTGCAAGTGAATCCTATGAAACATTAAAGCAGATGTGCGAAGCGGGGATGAATGTGGCAAGACTTAACTTCTCCCATGGTACCCATGATGAACATAAGGTTCGTATTGATACTATCAAAAAGGTAAGAGAGGAACTGGGGCTTCCTATCCCCATACTTCTTGATACAAAGGGACCGGAATACAGGATCGGAACATTTGCAAAGGGCAAAGCCCTCCTTCAGGATGGGGCTGAGTTTATTTTCACCGCAGATGAGGTTGAGGGTGATGAAAAGAAGGTATCCGTAAGCTACAAGCAGCTTCCCGGGGAAATGTTTCCGGATGACAGGATTCTGGTAAATGACGGTCTTATAGAGCTGGCAGTAAAAGAGGTTGTGGGAAATGATATTATCTGTAAGGTTGTGATAGGGGGTGAACTGTCCAACAGAAAGAGCATGAGTTTCCCAGGCAAGCACCTTAAGCAGAAATATCTTTCGGATGTTGATAAATCTGATCTGCTGTTCGGTATTGAGCAGGACGTTGACATTGTGGCATGCTCCTTCGTTTCCTGTGCTCAGGATATGAAAGATGTCAGAACATTCCTGGATGCCAACGGGGGACAGAACATCGAGATCATTGCAAAGATAGAAAATCAGGCAGGTGTTGACAATATCGAAGATATTTTCACGGTAAGCGACGGTATAATGGTGGCCAGAGGAGATATGGGTGTGGAAATCCCCTTTGAACACCTTCCTCAGATCCAGAAGGATATGATAGGCAAATGCCGTATGCTGGGAGAACGTGTAATAACTGCTACGGAAATGCTTGAATCCATGATAGAAAAGCCCAGACCTACCAGAGCTGAGATCAGTGACGTTGCAAATGCAGTTTATGACGGAACGTCGGCTATCATGCTGTCCGGTGAAACTGCTTCAGGAAAATACCCTGTACTGGCAGTTAAGACCATGGCTAAGATTGCCGAGACCACAGAAGCCAGCATTAATTACCAGAAGAGATTCTTCACAACGGAATTCAAGATCCAGAATACCATAGATGCCATTTCCCATTCTACCTGCGGCATGGCTATAGATATTGATGCAAAAGCTGTTGTAGCCTGTACATTATCAGGGGCAACTGCTAAAATGATCTCCCGTTTCAGAGGCCCTGTGGATATAGTCGGCCTTACTACTGACGAGAAGACCTGGCGTAAGCTGGCATTATCCTGGGGCGTAACTCCGGCAATGTGTGATACATATCCTTCAACGGATGTACTGTTCTACATGGCCAAGAATGCTGCAAAAGCCCAGATGAAGCTCAGCAAGGGTGATAAGATAGTTATCACCGGCGGAATCATCAACGGCGAATCCGGCAATACCAACCTGATAAAGATTGAAACCATTTGATTATCATTACCTTAAAGAAAATACACGGGCTGCGGAAATATCCGCAGCCCGATTTTTCTGTCAGTTAATTATCCGGATGGTATTAAGCTCCGGATCGGCCGGGCCGTGGAAATGACAGCCGGATTTCACATGATTTTGTATCTGTTCTGCAATTTCATCAGTGATAATTTCCCCGGGATACAGAAGTGGAATTCCCGGAGGATATACTGCAATCATTTCTCCGGCGATATGGCCTGCTGCAGAAGTAAGGGGAACAGAGAGTTTATCTGAAAAATGAGCATCCCGGGGAGTGAGTGCCATTGAAGGAACAGACAGAAAGCTGCAGCCGAACTGTTTTCCGGCATCCCGGTACACGGCACAGGGGAATTGCTTTTCAGGATTTTCATTATGGCTGCTGTCCGGGGCTGCTTCAGGGTGTACCTGCAGGCTCAGCTCTCTGACAGCATTTACAAGTCTGGTTATCTCATCTTCTTCATTACCCCAGGCGATGACACCCACCACGTTTTTCTCATCAGAAAGTTCCATGGAAAGGTTGTACCTGTCATAAAGGATTTCGTGAAGTTCATATCCGGTATAACCTTCCAGAGAAAAGACAAGCCTTGTAGGATCCTGGGAAGCTCCGGTGAGAACCCTGCATCCCCTGATTTCAGAAAGAGCCGATGCCGCCTTATTTCCCAGAGAGGCTGCATATTCCCCATGCTCTCTGCCTCTCAGCGCCATCTCTTTACGGGCAGCATCCAGTGAAGCCATAAGAAGGTAATTGGGGCTGGTGCTCATAACCATTTTCAGATTATCGGATATGACAGACGGGTTTATACGGCTTCCCTTCAGGTGCAGCAGGGAACTCATGGTGAGGCTGCTGCCGGTTTTATGCATGCTCTGAACCACCACGTCGGCATCCTGCTGCAGGGCAGAAGGCGGGAGCAATGAAGTGAATCCCAGATGTGCCCCATGAGCTTCATCAACAAGAAGCAAAGCATTGTGCTTATGGCAGATGTCAGCAATGCTTTTCAGGTCACTGACGGTTCCGTAATAAGTGGGGCTGACGATCAGTACCGCCTTTGAATCTGGATGCTCCTGAAAAGCCTGTTCAACGGTTTCCGGAAGAATTTTTCCCATGATGCCGTATTCCGTCATATATCCGGGCATGATCCATACAGGAACGGCCCCGCTTAATACCAGTCCCATATATACGGACTTATGTACATTTCGTGGAAGGATGATCTTATCTCCGGGGCAGCATGCCGAAAGAACCATAGCTTCGTTGCCGCAGGTGGTACCGTTTACCAGAAACCAGGTTTTATCAGCACCGTAACATTCGGCGGCCAGCTGCTGTGCCTCAAGGATAACCCCTTCCGGCTGGTGAAGGTCATCCAATCCTTCAGCTTCTGTCAGGTCGCAGCGAAATACCCGGGAGCCGAATGCTTCGAGGAGGTCAGGATTGATCCCTTTATCAAACCGGTGCCCGGGAACCCGGAAGAAAGCCGGATTTCTTTTCTCATATTCTAATATAGCCTCCAGAAGAGGCATTTTATTCTGATCCATCATTTCATTACAATCCAGGAAAGGACATTTCCTTCAGCCTGCCGGCCGGCGGTTTCAGTTAAGCCTCCTGGAAGGGGAATTTCAATCGGTCTGTTGTTTCAGTATTTTCACGGCATCGGTGAGAGATTCTGCCGAAATATACAATAACCATACTGCCGCATGAAGTCAACTCGTTACAGGAAAATGACTGCATAGCATATACTCTGATGTGCTGTTTGTTGAAATTGGTCAATAATTATACATGTCACAACATCAAATTTACAATAATAAGCGATGAAATGGAAAAATTGTCGGGTTATTAAACATAATTGCATTATTTAAGAAGCTGAGACATGGAGGCAGGAGGGAAAAATAGTACAATATTATTAAAAAAATGACAATCACAAGATGGTTATTTGTATATATTCCATACAGAAAAATGTACAAATCACACAATTGCTTTTTTCTGTATGAGTAGCTATAATCCAAAAGATGCATAAAGATTCGTACAAAATGCAAAAAAATAACTGCATTTTTCACAAAAGTTCGACAACATATCATACATAATCACCAACTAGTTTACGCAGCATAGTAGTATATACTTTATTGCATATTATTCATTTGAGAAGTGGGGGCGTGAGAATGAGCTTAATTGAGCTGAAGGGAATCAAAAAGAGCTTTTACGGTGTAGAAGTTCTCCACGGGGTTGACCTTACCCTTCGCCCGGGGACTGTTCATGCTCTGATGGGAGAAAACGGCGCAGGCAAATCCACCCTGATGAAGGTAATCGCCGGAGTTCACAAATGTGACGAAGGAACGATCCTGATGGATGGAAAGGAAGTCAGGATCAATTCTCCATCTGAAGCACAGTCACTGGGTATCGCAATGATCCATCAGGAGCTTTCTCCGGTCAGGGAGATGACCGTTGCAGAGAATATATTCCTGGGACGCGAACCGAGCAGGATGGGATTTATAGATTATAGGAAGCTGTATGCACAGACTTCGGATCTGCTTGAGAAGCTTCGTATTCCTATCAATCCGAAATCAAAGATGAAGTCACTTCGTGTGGCTGACCAGCAGATGGTGGAAATTGCCAAGGCGATTTCCCAGAATGCCCGGATAGTTATCATGGATGAACCCACGTCAGCTATCACAGACAATGAAGTTGACAGCCTTTTTGCCATGATAGAAGACATGAAGGCCCATGATGTAGGTATCATATATATTTCCCACAAGATGGGTGAAATATTCCGTATAGCAGATGATATTACCGTTCTTCGTGACGGAACCCTTGTTAATACATGGCCGGCATCAGAGGTGGATAATGATACCCTCATTAAGCAGATGGTAGGCCGTGAGCTCAAGGAGCAGTTCCCTAAGGTTGCGGCACCTATCGGAGAAACGGTACTTGAAGTAAAGAATCTTTCTCTGACCGGCCAGTATGAGGACATAAGCTTTGAACTCCACCGGGGCGAGATTCTTGGTCTTGTAGGTCTGGTAGGAGCCGGACGTACTGAGGTAATGCGTTCTATCTTCGGCATGACCCAGCCTGAAAAGGGCGAGATTCTTCTGAACGGCAAGCCTGTTCACATGAAGAGTCCTGCAGATGCCATCAAAAAAGGCATTGCCTATGTAACTGAAGACAGAAAGGGCGAGGGTCTCATACTCCCGATGAGCGTATTCAAGAATACCACTCTTTCTGCACTGAAGGATTTTGTAAAGACCGGTATCATACAGGACGTAAAAGAAAGCAAGGCAGTAGATGAGCAGGTAAAGGCTCTGAGAATCAAGGTTAACAACCTGAAGCTCCCTGTAAAGTCTCTTTCAGGCGGCAACCAGCAGAAGGTTGTACTTGCAAAGTGGATGATCACAGGTCCTGATATAATGATATTTGACGAACCTACCAGAGGTATCGACGTAGGTGCCAAGGCTGAAATCTACAAGATCATGTGTGATTATGTGGCTCAGGGCCATGCCATTATCATGATATCATCAGAAATGCCTGAAGCCATGGGTATGTCTGACAGAATCATAGTTTTAAGTAACCACAAATGCAGCGGTGAGCTCGATAGGCAGGAATTCTCTCAGGAAGCTATCGTGCAGATGCAGTTCAAATATATGTAATTGGGCGGGGGAAATGAAATGAATACTAATACAAAAAAACGCATTGATGCGAAACAGTTCGCTTCCACTTACGGATCTCTGATCGGTCTGGTTCTTCTGATCATAGTATTTACCATTCTGAACTCCAGGTATCTTGGATGGGCAAACATCCGTAATATCCTGCGTATGGCATCCATCAACGGTCTTCTGGCAATCGGTATGACATTCGTAGTACTTACCGGCGGTATTGACCTTTCAGTAGGTGCAATGATGGGATGTGCAGGTATGTATTCCGCATATTTCGCACAGGAATCCATGGGTCTTCACTGGGCAGTAGCTCTGCTGATCGGCGTCGGCATGGGTCTTGTGATCGGTCTTTTCAACGGTGTATGCGTATCCTACCTTAAGGTACCTGCCTTTGTAGGAACCCTTGGTTCCATGAGTATAGCCCAGGGTCTTACGTTCCTTATTACAAAGGCAAAGCCTATCCCGGGTCTTTCAGAGGGCTTCAAGAATATCGGCGGCGGCAGCGTAGGACCAATACCTATTCCTGTAATAATAATGGCAGGGGTTCTTATCATATGCTTCATATTGTTATATAAGACCAGGTACGGACGTTATATATTTGCAGTCGGCGGCAACCTGAATGCAGCTCACGTTTCCGGTATCAATACGAAGCGCATCATCTGTTCGGTATATGTAATCTCAGGTGTTCTTTCATCACTCGCAGGTGCTATCATGACAGCCCGTGTTACATCAGGTGTTACATCAACAGGTGACGGATATGAAACTGATGCTATCGCCATGGTTGTTATCGGCGGAACAAGCCTTGCAGGCGGCAAGGGCCGTCTCTGGGGAACTATCGTTGGTATCCTGCTTATCCAGTGTCTGACCACAGGTCTTGACATGATGGGCGTAAGCTACTACTTACAGCTCATTATCAAGGGCTTCGTTGTTATCGGTGCAGTTATGCTTGACGGCCTCAGCGCTGACTGATCCGTCGTCGGATGATTTGATTTCAGCCGCGTGTGCGGATGAAAATAGATATTTTATTTTATAGGAGGAAACTATAATGAAGAAATTTGCAAAAGTGTTGGCATTACTTCTGGCTCTCACAATGATCTGCGGTCTTGCAGTGATCACCGGTGCAGAGGAAGCTGAAAATCCTGCAAAAGGTCTTAAGATCGGCGCAACATTCTACAGCTTACAGAACGAGTTCACAATGCGTATGGACAATGCAGCTAAGAAGTGGGCAGAAGAGAATGGCGTAGAATACACAGGCTATGACGGACAGTATGATGCAGCTACCCAGCTCTCTCAGGTAGAAACAATGATCACACAGGGTGTTGATGCTATCATCCTTAACCCACAGGATGCAGATGCATGTGCAGCATGTGTAGAAGCTGCAGCAGCAGCAGGTATCCCGATCGTTGGTGTTAACACAATGGTTAACAGCGACAAGCTTAACGGCTATGTTGGATCTCTTGACGTTTCTGCAGGCGAAGACATCATGCAGTTCATGATCGATTACCTTAAGAGCGATGAATTCAACATCGTTATCATTGAAGGACCTATGGGTCAGTCAGCACAGCTTCAGAGATTCGAAGGCATCAGCAATATCCTTGCAAAGAACGAAAAGATCAAAACTCTTGCATGCGATACAGCTAACTGGTCACGTTCAGAAGCTATGCAGCTCATGGAAACATGGCTTACAACATACGGCGAAGATATCGACGCTGTAATCGGTGAAAACGACGAAATGGCACTTGGTGCTCGTGAAGCTATCAAAGCAGCCGGCTTCGATATCCCATGTATCGGTGTTGACGGTATCGCTGACGCTGTTGCAGCAGTTAAGAGCGGCGACATGATCGCAAGTGATTTCCAGAATGCTGAAGGCCAGATGACAGGCGCTCTTGATGCAGCAGTTATTCTCGTTAACGGTGGCGAAATCGAAAAGGAAATCTGGATCCCATTCGAAATGATCACTCCGGAAAACGCTGATGAATATGTAAACCGTTACTAATTCTTTCTTAAATTAGTACTGTTCCATTATTGGTTAATATGGAGCGGCGGATGGTGAAATATCCGTCCGCCGCTCATTTTTGGTTACAGGTTTGAACTGAGGTTGTTTAAACCTTTTACCGGACAAAACGAGGAGGTAAGTAAACAATGTTAAAGTATGAAGGCGTAGATCTTGATTTTTCCCTTGAAGGAAAAACAGCGATCATTACCGGCGGTGCAGCAGGAATCGGTTATGCGACAGCAGAATTCTTCCATAATAAGGGAGTTAATCTGGTACTTGCAGACCTTAATCCGTCAATCGATGAGATCGCAAAGGGCTTAGGCGAAAATGCGATCGGTGTATGCGGCAATGTATGTGATGCGGATTATCCGGGCAAGGTAATCGAAGCAGGCGTTAAGGCATTCGGACAGATTGATATCCTGGTTAACTGTGCAGGTATAGTAGCTCTGGAAAATGCTGAAACCATCAGTGCAAACGACTGGAACCGTACCATCAGCATCAACCTTTCTGCAAGCTTCTTCATGGCTCAGGCAGTAGGTAAATATATGATCGACAATGAAATCGGCGGTTCGATCGTTAACATGGCTTCACAGGCAGGCGTTATAGCTCTGGATAAGCATGTTGCATACTGCGCAAGCAAGGGCGGCATTATCGCTATGACCAAGGTAATGGCTAAAGAGTGGGGTGCATACGGAATCCGTGTAAACTGCGTTTCTCCGACAGTTGTACTTACTGCTCTGGGACATAAAGCATGGGACGGCCCTGTAGGTGATGCATTCAAAAAAGAAATGCCGTCAGAACGTTTTGCAGAGCCTGAAGAGATTGCAGCAGCAATCGCATTCCTGTGCAGCAAGGGTGCAGGAATGATCACAGGACACAACCTGCTCATCGACGGTGGATTTACCATTAAGTAAGAGGAGGGTGAATTATGCAGAGAATTCTGAATAATCCTGACAACATCGTTGATGAGATGCTGGCAGGTTTTGTAAAGTGTCATAGTAATATAGTAAAACTGGTCAAAACCGGTGAAGACAACCCTCGTGGTGTTGTAGCAGCAGTTGATGCTCCTATAGCAGGCAAGGTTGGCGTAGTAACAGGCGGCGGCTCAGGCCACAAACCGGCTTTCGTAGGTTATGTAGGCAAGAATATGTGTGATGCAGCAGCAGTTGGCGAAATCTGCTCATCACCTACAGCTCTTGCTTTTCTGGAAGCATTCCGTGCAGCAAACGGAGGCGAAGGGGTAGCATGTCTGTACGGCAACTATTCTGGCGATAACATGAACGTTAAGATGGCTGTTAAAATGGCTAAGCGTGAGGGGCTCACAGTTAAGACTGTTGTTGCCAATGATGACGTTGCTTCTGCACCTAAGGATCAGCGTGAAAAACGCCGTGGTGTAGCCGGAGAAATCTTCATGTGGAAATGCGGCGGTGCCAAGGCTGCGAAGGGCGGATCCCTGGACGAGGTTATCGCAACAGCACAGAAGGCTATTGATAACTGCCGCAGCGTTGGTATAGGTCTTACACCATGTACACTTCCTGCAGTAGGCCATCCTAATTTCGAAATCAAAGACGGAACCATGGAAGTAGGTATCGGTCATCATGGCGAGCCGGGCATCGAAGTGTGTGCTCTGGAAACAGCAGCTCAGATGGCTCAGCGTATGGTTGACGTAGTTCTTCCTGACTATCCTTTCGTTGAAGGTGATGAAGTTGCAGTGCTTGTATCAGGACTTGGTGCAACACCTGTAATGGAGCTTTATGTACTATATGATGAGATCGATAAGCTTCTGGCTGCAAAGGGCATTAAGACATACCGTTCTTATGTAGGCAATTACTTTACATCTCTTGATATGATGGGTGCAACTCTCACAGTTATGAAGCTTGACGATGAACTGAAAGAGATGCTTGATATGGACACCAATACCATGGGTCTGAAACAGATTTGACAGGAGGCATAAAAATGTCTGTATTTAAAAATGAAAACGGCCGTCCGGTCCTTCTTGCAATGGTAAAGGCTATTCAGGCGAATAAACAGTACCTCGGTGATGTTGACGGCCTTATAGGTGACGGCGACCATGGAATGAACATGAACAAGGGCTTCACCATGTACGGTGAACAGCTGGGAGATGAGGAAACAACATTCTCCGACGGCCTGTTTGATCTGGGAACAGTCCTTCTTAATAAGATCGGCGGCTCAATGGGTCCTATTTACGGAACAATTTTCATGGAAATGTCTGATACTGCAGATGATGCAGAAGAGATTACTGTTGAAAAATTCGGCGAAATGCTTCAGGCAGGTCTTGATGGACTGTACGGAATAGTTGATGCACGTCCCGGAGACAAGACACTGGTAGATACTCTTTATCCTGCATGCGAATGCATCAAGGCAGCAGCAGCTGAAGGAAAAGACTTCGCAGCAGCTCTTGAAGAAATGAAGGAAAAGGCAGAAGCAGGCAAGGAATCAACAAAGGACCTTGCCGCAAAATATGGCCGTGCTGCCCGTCTTGGCGAGCGTTCAAGAGGCGTATTGGATGCAGGTGCTACCTCATGCTGCATTATCCTTCAGGCTATGGCTGACGGAATAAAAGAAGTTCTGGAATAAAGGAGGATAAACCCATGCATACAATAGCAATCGGATGTGATCCTAATGCAGCAAATGAAAAGCTGCAGCTTATCTCATTTCTTACAAAAAAAGGCTATGAAGTTACTGATCTGGGAAGCGATGATCCTATCTATGCCAACATTGCAGCTGAGGTTGCTTCTGCTGTAGCAGCAGGGAAATATGACAGGGGTATCCTTATCTGCGGTACCGGTCTTGGTGTTTCCATTGCTGCCAATAAAGTTAAAGGCGCATATGCTGCACTTCTTACTGATGTGTATTCAGCTGAGCGCGCAAGAAAAAGCAACGACGCCAATATCGCATGTTTCGGAGCTTTTACTATCGGCATCCGACTGATGGAGAAGCTTGCTGAGACCTTCCTTACATCAGAATTTGAACCGGGCTGTGCATCTCAGCCGAAGGTTGATGCTTTCAGAGCATTGGAAAAATAGTTTCTGAAAATAATATATTGATAAAACTATTCAGAGCCGACGTGTATTATGGTATATTATGCACGTCGGCTCAATCAGTGTTTCTGCCGGAGGAGTTTGGCTTTTCAGACTCAAGAAAACTATAATACACCCGTAACCCGGGTAAACTCTTGAGTTATAGAGGAGACTGTGAACCAGGCGTGATCTCCTCAGGATGAAACTTAAAAATTAAAAGTAATAAAGGATTTTGTATGTTTAATAATAAGAACAGGCAAACTGTTAATCAGAATAACAACATCAATGATAGCAACAGTAGCAGTAACAATAGCAGCAGCTATTATGAGGTTCAGAACCGCTTCAAGATCAGGATGGCGATCAGGGGTGTTGCAATCCTTTATCTGGGATACCTGATGTACTCCCTGATAGCCGCATACAGAAGGGGGGACCCGGGCATAGAACTGTGGCAGGTGATCTGCGTTGCAGCGATATTCGTGTTGTTTGCGGGATTGATAATAATTCTTTCTGTAAGGCAGAAGAAGCGAATAGATGCAAAATACTGCAGTTCTGCATCACAGCATGATAATGGTGAAAATGCAGATGACGGTTCTGAAAACAGCAGTGTATATGAAGGCTGTGATAAGGAGACTGAGTAATGGGAGCAGAATATATTCTGGAGCAGCTGGCATCTGTTTATTATGATTATGCCATCGGTAAAAATTCAGATCCGAGCATCGGAAAGGGCTTTGCCCGTATGTTCAGGCACTGGGTATCCTATAATAACCAGAAAGTAGATGAAGAAGATAAAAAATTTCTTTCAGATGTTGAACGGCTTGTAGCGGAACTGGTGTCCGAACTGTCGGAACGGGCGGAGAATGACCCGGATTCCGCAGGACGTTTAAGCAGTAAAGCAGTGGATATGCTGCTGTTTCCCGGGCAGAATGCAGGTCGGGAAAAGCAATGGTTCATGCTGGTGGCCGCTTATCAGTGCGAGTCTCTTTTTCAGTTCATGTCCGGGGATGATCTCAGGACAGTATGCGACCGGATGTTAAAGCGCACACCCCGGAGAATGATGCTTCCTAAGGAACTGGAGCTGCTGGAAAGTGCCGAGAAAATCCTGAATAGTAAATAATAAAAACTTCCCATATTACGGGGCAATGAAGCCATGTCCGCAGTAGGGGAAGTTTTATTAATATAACATTTATTTTGTGGGGTGAAGAGAGTTATTGCTGCCGTGAAGAGTATCTGAATACAGCACGGAATACTATCTGATGCTGTTCATTCTCGGACACTTCCAGCTTTGCGTGATTTTTGTCTGCGATGGCTCTGGCTATGGACAGGCCCAGGCCGTGCCCGCTTTCCTTTACGTGCCTGTTGCGGGAAGCATCCCCCCGATAGAATCGCTCAAACAGATTTTCCAGGTCTTCAGGTTTCACATTACGTGACCACTCATTTGCTGTTTCAAATATTATCTTTTTACCGTCACTTCGCAGGGATATATGGATATCACCATAAGAGTATTTCAGCGCATTGTCACAGAGGATGGTCATAAGCTGGCGTACAGTAGACTCATCTGCATTAACATAGAGACCTTCCTCTATATTGCGGATGAGTTTTTTGCCCTCCGCAGCGGCAAGACTCTCATATACCCCTGTGGCATCCCCTGCAGCATCACTTATACTGAACAGAGCAGGAACAAGTACCATTTCCGTCTCCTCAAGTTTGGACAGGGAAACAAGATGGTTTATCAGCTTTCTCAGCTTGCTGACCTGCCTTTGTGTGCTGTCTACCCATTCATTATCCGGACCTATATCCATGGCGAGAATATCCATGTTTGCGGCAATTACGGAAACAGGCGTTTTGAGCTCATGCCCTGCATCGGTAATGAATCTCTTCTGCTTTTCAATGCTTACCCTCAGAGGTTCAATGGATTTTGCAGACATGAAGAATACAAAGAAGAATATGAGGATAAGACTGCCTGCTCCCACCAGTACAGAGGTCAGCAGCAGTGATCTGATGGAGGTGAATTCAGTAGAGCAGTCCAGGAAAAATACTACTGTACTTTCGTTGCTTTCAGACACCATATATTTGTATTCGTCAATATATCCATTGGCTCTGTCGCTTTCGACAACTGCTCTTCCCAGTTCGATTACCTCATCTTCCGTGATGGCATCAGTGTTGTTTATGTGGATTTTGAATTTTCCGTCACCGAAAAAGGTAATGTCAAAGGTCCTTTCCCCATACTGGTTGTCAGCAGCGTGGCGGCCGGCTTTGATGTCAGGCAGTATGCCAAAAGCATCAGGGAACGGTATGATGTTTTCCGGTGTGTCAGGGAACTCCTCGTCAGGTGTAAAAGTATTATCGGGGACAGAAGTAATATCAGGGTAAGATACAATATCAGGTGCGGAAGCGCCTTCAGAAGCGTAAGTTTCTTCAGAACCGGAAATCCCCTCAGGCACATAATCTGCATCAGGATCTGTCAGAAATCTGTCGGATTTTTGATGGTCATTATCTCTGGCGTCTCCGACTGGATTTTCCTTATCTTCGCTGACTGAGTGTTCACTGTCACCGTAATATTCGCTTTCGACGTTATGGTCAGCATCATTAATGTGTTTTTCATTTTTATATTGGGAATTCTGAGTTATCTCCTCCATGATGTTCTGCATTCGCAGATCCATCTGACGGTAATTGACCACATTAATGGCTATTATCAGCAGGATGATGCAGAATGTCATGGCTGCCATGGATATGAGAGTGAATTTAAGACGTATCCGTTTTATCATATTTCCTCCAGAGTGTAGCCTACACCGCGGATTACCCGAATCTGCACATTTGCCTCCAGGTCCTTAAGCTGTTTTCTCAGGTAGGAAATATTAACCCAGACCACGTTGATCTCGGCTTCTGAGTCCCATCCCCATATATGTTCCATGAATTCATTGACTGATATGACTCTGTGAGGGGAACGTATGAACATTTCCATCATCTGGAAGACCTTATTTCCCAGACTTACATGTTTGTCACCACAGCTCAGGATATATGTATTGCGGTCAAGGGTGATGTTGCCGCAGCTGATGATATCCGGCTCGAAATTGTCCTTGCGTCTCAGAAGTGCCTTCACCCTTGACAGAAGCTCCCCGCCATTGAATGGCTTCGGAAGATAATCATCGGCACCTGAGTCCAGGCCGTTGATGCGGTCATTTACCTCCCCCATGGCAGTGAGCATGATGACAGGGATGTTGTTTCCCCTGCGTCGGATTTCCTTCAGCACGGTTATGCCGTCCATCCGGGGCATCATGATATCCATGACTGCCGCGTCATAGTCTCCCAGGAGAATGCAGTCCAGAGCGTCCCGGCCGTTATCCGCCACGTCCACGGTATAGTGGCTGCGGGTAAGAAGAGCAGATACTGCCCTGGCCATATCCTTATCATCTTCAGCAAGCAATATTTTCATAATAAATTTCCTTCACTTATACAGGCCTTGTAATGTGAACAGTCGATAGTCAGCTGCTGTTCACGGAAAAGACGGAAAAAAGATCTGATTTGTTATGCCGACAGAACGGACATCATATTTTATAAGGCAAATTGTAACGGAATAACCTAAAATCAGATTAAAATCAGGGGATTACAGTACTACCTTCCCGGCCGGGGTCTTATACGGAGGTTTTCTGTCAGAGAAACTCCCAAGTCCCGGGAGAGTGTAAGACGGGACAGATTTTTTCCAATGAATACACACTGGGATGCAGAGATGCCTGTTATACCGCCGTCAACAGGACCATGTGATGCAGCAGTACCGGTTTCACCGCTGATTTCCGTATCAGCGCTGCCCTGTTCATCGATCCCCGTAACGGATACGATTCCTCCTGAAATATCAAATCGTACCCGGCAGCTGCCGGCAGGAATGATTCCCTTTGCGCGGACTATATGTCCGTATTTACCCCTGACCACATTGTCAAGGATTGCCACCAGGTTGGCGGGAGATGAAACTGAGGTGTCCGTTAGTGTGCAGGTTTCCAGGCTTTCGGTTCCTGTGACGCAGTCAGCAGGGGTGTCCCCGGTTATAATGCCGGATTCTGTCCTGGAAAGAAGCATCTGCCACCATTCTTCATCAAGCAGTCTGTAATGCTGTTCAGGAAAGTCAGCCTGTGGATTCAGGGCTGAGACAGTGCGTATTACCGACTCACGAAGTTCTGGCTCCGGATTGTCCGGTTTGGATATCAGAACAGTTCCGGCAGTACGGAGCTGGTCTTCATACAGCTCCCTGAATTCGGCCAGGCTTCCGGTAAAACCGTATCCATCCACAATGGTGACCGGACTGAGCACAGTGATGCGCTCGTACTCAATCTTCTTCATGTTGGAGATAAGACGGCTCAGCACACCTGCTCCCGAGGGCTCCACTATGAGATAATCCGGGGAGAGTACATTTTCGATGGTAATGACACTGGCGGTGAGATCGGCACTTTTGCTGCAGCACACGCATCCTTCAGCCAGATCCCAGATATTCGATCCGGCATCTGCAGCCAGAGTCTGTTTATCGATATCTGTATTGCCGAATTCATTTTCCAGAATCACATACCTGCCTCTGATGTGACGGATAAGCTCACTTATGAATGTGGTTTTGCCGGCACCTAAAAAGCCGGAAACGATGAGTAATTTCATAGATATATACCAATTAAAGGACCTGTCCCGCACCGGCTTTCAACCGGCTGGGGACAGGTCCGTAAAGCTGTCTTATTACAGAATCAACATGCTGCCGGAAGACTGACGTTTTGCCGGACTGCACGAATTATTATTCAACAACGATAACAGGTTTGATGAGATCCTTCGGCTTATCTCTCATCATTTCAAGTGCTTCCTGTGTGTGTTCCCAGCCATGGAATACATGAGTAAGCTCAGGCTTAACATTGAGACGTCCTGATGCAACCAGTGAACTGAGTTTTTCCATACGGAGACGTCCGCCAGGCATAAGACCTGACATGATCTGCTTGTGAGCCATACCGCATCCCCATTCAACACGTGGGATGGTTACGAAATCGCCGCTGCCCAGGTAGTTTACAGAACCAACTTTTCCGCCCGGCTTAAGTGATCTTACGGCGCTTTCAAAGGTACGGACATCACCGCCTGCTATGCAGACACGGTCAACGCCCTTGCCGCCGGTCATCTTCATAACCTGATCTTCGATGCTTCCGTCACGGTAGCTGATGAAATCAGTTGCGCCGTAGCCTTTAGCTGCTTCTACACATACAGGACGTGTTCCTACGCAGATAATACGTGAAGCACCACGGAGGTTGGCACCTGCAACAGACATAAGACCTACAGCACCGATACCGATACACAGAACAGTATCACCGAACTGAACGTCTGCCAGCTCAACTGCATGGAAGCCGGTAGGAACCATATCAGAAAGTATACATGCTTCTTCAATGGATACTCCGTCAGGAATAAGAGCAAGGTTGCCGTCGGCATCGTTTACATGGAAGTATTCAGAGAATACACCATCCTTGAAGTTGGAGAATTTCCAGCCTGCCAGCATGCCGCCTGAGTGCATTGAATATCCGGCCTGTGCTTCAAGGGAATTCCAGTCCGGAGTAATAGCCGGTACAAGTACACGGTCTCCCGGTTTGAAATCCTTAACAAGTTCGCCGACTTTTACAATTTCACCGCAGCCCTCATGTCCGAGGATCATATTGTGACGGTCACCTATTGCGCCTTCATATACGGTGTGAACGTCTGATGTACAGATCGCGATTGCAAGAGGGCGAACAATTGCATCAAGTGGTCCGCATTCAGGAACTTCCTTCTCAATCCAGCCGACTTTGCCGATACCGAGCATAGCAAAGCCTTTCATCATTTCTGCCATAACTATTACTTCCTTTCTGTGAGTATAGACTGCCGATTTTATTTATGCAGGGTCATGCTGCCGTGCTTTTGATAAAACCGAGTTAATAAGTGTATATTTCGTTAAAAATATAACATTATCGTAAGCCTTTTGTGCATATATGTCAATGGAAATATATCTGAAATGGAAAAAATCAGACATTATGCCTCATTGAGCATTACAAATACACCGATTTTATAATCTTCTTCCTCGATGAAGGAAGTACATACTCTGATACGTTTCGGAACACCGCCGGACATAAGGGTTATCACCCGGTTGACAGGTTCTGTTTTATTTGAAACTGCTTCAAGGATGAGGTCTGACAGTTCATAGCCGGCGGCATCATGTTCCGTCTCCATGGATCTTATGAAGATATCCATGTACATGCTTCCGTTAATATCGTCCACTTCTTTTCCGAGAAGAGCAGCACATGCAGGATTGGCCATGCTTATGCGGCCGGAGGATCCTATGAACAGAAAGCCGGAATTCATGCGTTCAAAGGTCTGCTTTCTGATGGAATCCTCAAATCTGGAAACCAGACCCCATTCCTTACGGGTGAGGTTTTTGACCCAGTCGTATTTGCGGTAACGGGCGATCATAAAATAAAGTTTATAGTATTCATCCAGATTCAGAACAATGTAAACAACGATGGGAGGAAGTTTGAATACGTACGCAGCCAGGACACCCAGCGGAAGTACAATACCCCACATGTTTATGATATCCAGCTTTGCCAGATAAATAATATCACCGCCGGCGGAAAACAGTCCGATGGCCAGAAATGCATTTATGAATTTGCCTATACAGCGAAATCCAGCAAACCACAGCATTATCTTCAGTAAATGCTGTGCTTCATCAGTCAGGCCGGTGTACAGACCGCATATGGCAGGGGTCAGCAATACTACGATGATGCCGATTATGATACCGTATATCAGGCACCATCGGATGAGAAAACCGCCTGCACGCTTTGCATCAGCCAGCTCTTTCCGGCCGAGCATCTGTCCGGTAATTATACCTGAGGCTGAAGCATAGCCTGTGATGAAACCGGATACGATATTCATGACAATGATACATACGGAGCTGGCAGATACCAGGTCGTTTCCCTGATGGCCGATAATTGCCACGCAAAGTGAGCTGGCCACCATCCATGAAGTACCCTGAACCACATTGGGAAGAGTGTAACGGAAGTATTTTCTCATCATGGGACGGTATGATCTGAAAAGATCCTTTATGTGCACAGGGGCATATTTGTTTCGCCGTGACATTATACCTGTAAGAATTGCCTCTGCAAGGAAGCAGATGGAGGTGGAAAGGGCAGCTCCGGCAGCTCCCATACCCTTTATGCCGAAGGCTCCGAATATGAAAATATAATTAAGGCCGATATTAAGGAATACGGTGATGAAGCCGAAGATGGAGCTGGCTCTGGCCATGCCTGTGTTTTTCATGACATTCATGTATACCTGGGAAAAGCTCATGAATAAAAGGGACGGTCCCACCATACGGATATAGTCGGCTCCGATCTTCTGCAGTTCGGGATCAGCTGTGTAGATTCCTATCAGTGTTTCCGGTGCCAGTATACATACCAGACATATCAGGGTGCCTGAGATCAGAGAAATCTGCAGGGTGATGTTCATAACCTTCCGGACACCATTGTAGTCTTTGTCACCGAAATACTGAGCGATGAGCACTGTTCCACCGGTACAGAGGGATGAAATGAACATGGCAAAAATGGACGGAATCTGAGTGGCCAGAGTAACGGCAGTCAGGGACGACTGGTTAAGCATTCCCAGCATAATGGCATCTGTGGCACCTACCAGTGCCGCAAAGATGCTCTGCAGAATGAGAGGAATAGCGAGAGGTGCAAATTTTCTGAATAATGATCCGCCTGTTAACGTAGATGTTGCTGTCATGATGAAATGATCCTTAAAGTAATAATGTTATATTTCCCTGTTGATTCTGTATTTTCGGAACCTATGAATCTATTATAAAGGACATTATCAATATCTCAATACCTCTGTCGTAATTTATGAACATTAACAGGGTACAACCTGGAGCAGGCCGGTTATCATGCAGCTGACGGGATTTCCGCCTTATAAAAAAGTGCAGCAGTCCGGACTTATCTTTTCAGGGTAATGGCACAGGCAGGACATTCAACCTGTGCATAGCCCGCTGCCTTTTGCAGTGCCCGGGTGTCAGGCTCCTTTATGACAACCACCTTTTTCTTTTCATTGTATCCGAACAGCTCAGGGTATAAAAAAACGCATTTGCCGCAGTCTATGCAATAGCTCTCGATGATAATCTTCATATTCGCAATGCCTTTCTGTTTTGCTCTTTACAATATCCGGCGAAGGGGGAAATCATATATTTATCCCGGGATAAGTGTATCATAAAACTCCCGCCATACGCTGAATATACAGCAGCAGGGCAGGAGTGTCCATGATTATTGCGAAGTATTGGATTGAGGAAAAAGGTCTTATGTTCTCTCAGCAGACATCTTTCTAAGGCTGGTACAGGTCATTATGGTTCCAATGATTATGGTCAGATATTCAGATACCGGCACTGATGCCAGAAGACCGTTAAGGCCGAATAACGAGTTGAATATTATAACCATAGGTATGAATAATGCCAGGTTTCTTGCAAGGATAATGACCATGGAGGGAATGGCTTTTCCGATGGCCTGGAAATATACATTATTTACATTCGAAACATACAGTATGGGTACAGCGATTACCAGAATCCTGAGAAAAGCGGAGGTTTCAGCCACGAGGGCAGGCTCTCTGAAGAACAGTCCTGATGTGACAGGTGCAGTGAAGAAGAACAGCAGGAAGAAAGCGGCTCCTATGATCAAACCATACAGAATCGAAAGTTTATAGGATTTCTTCAGCCGCTCTGTATCCTTTGCTCCGAAATTGAATCCCAGCAGAGGGCAGATACCCTGACCGTAACCCACACCCAGCATAAGGGGCACCATATAAATCTTATTGGCCACACCGTATTCGGCAACGGCGGTATTGCCATAGAGGGCTATATAATTGTTGAAAAATATATTAGAAATACTGAGGATGATGGTAAGCAGTCCTCCGGGAATACCTATTTTCAGAATTCCAACCACCATTTTTCTGTCAGGGATATGCCTGAAGAAATTGAAGGGAAGGAGTCTGCCTCCCTTGTGATTATACCTGATCATTACAGTCAGATAATACAGCACGCTGCATACAGAGCCTATCATAGTGGCGATGGCAGCACCTTTTACTCCCATCCCAAACACAATTATAAACAGATAATCCAGTACGATATTTATGGCATTTCCTAGAATCTGGCCTGCGGTGGATTCCTTCTGCTTTCCTATGGCCCGGTAAAAATTGGAATGAGAAGCTGACAGAACAAATGCCGGGGCACCTATAAGGATGTATTTCATGTATTCCAGCACATACTGCAGGTTCTCGGCATCAGCTCCCAGCAATACTGCCAGAGGGTTCATGAAGATAAGGCCTGCGATACCAATGATGATGCTGAGAGTCAGAGGTATCCACAGGCAGAAACAGCTGACCTTTGCCACATCCTCATCCTGACCTGCTCCCAGCAGGCGGGCAGCCATGGAATTGCAGCCTATGCCGAAGGTGGAGCCTATTGACATAACCACCAGCAGGAAGGGCATGCAGAGAGTAACAGCTGCTATTTCAGGGGGATTATCCGTAAGGGATATGAAATATGTATCCGCCAGATTGTAAATAATTCCTGCCAGCTGTCCCAGCATGGCGGGTATTGCCAGTGATATGATGATCTTTGTGAGATTATCCTGTCTGAATATCAGATTGTCCTGCATGTCAGTTCCCTGCTTTCGATTAATATTTACTCAAACTTCCTATACCCGGGAGTGCCTGTCCATACAACGGCGTGCCTGCTGAAACTCAGCCGCGTATACTCATACTCGGGAATTTAACGTTTTTGCGGTGTTTTGCCTTCCTACGGGATTTTCATAATTTATTTTGCTTTGTCTTTATTATATAAAATGCTAAAATTAAAAACAGGACATATGTCCTGTTAAAGAAAGAACCTGCCTATACAGTCAGAAGGAAAAATCATAATGCCGAAGTCATGAGGACCAGGCACAGACATGCTCCGGGAGAAGGGATTAAAACATAAATCAGGCGATTGAGAAAACAGTATCAGATTGAGAAAGACAGTATCAGGAGGGCGCAGCAGAAGGGCTGAAGTTTACATCATGCAGAGAATATATGACAGGAACAGGATAAATAAATCCATAAAAGACAAAGGAATAGACAGATTGTTCAACTCACCGGGGGAATATGATTTTATCATGTTCAGGTATTCTGCCGGTGAGGAGATCATCACGCCTCTCCGGAAAACCGAATATATGCATTTTATCATCAGTGGAAGCATAAAAATCTATGTCATCACGGAGGAAGGGCAGGAAATACCTCTGGTAGAACGTGAAACTGAGGCAGGAGAAGGCCATTATTATACCGTAGGTGACATGGAACTGATATCCGAGAATACTGCAATGATTTTCGCAGAGGCCTTGTCAGATGTGACTACCATAGCCCTCAGGCTGGATGACTCAGGAGAACGTCTGAGGAATGATATTGTGTTCATGAATTATATGCTGGACCAGACCATAGTGAAATTCAGGGAATCGGCGGCAAAAAGCACGCTGCCGGCCCCTATTGAGGACCGGCTTCTGAATTATATGAAATATTACTGTCGTGACGGAGCCATAAAGGGCCTGGAAAAAACCGCAATGCAGCTTCGGTGTTCCCCAAGGCAGCTGCAGCGGGCAGCCAACTCCCTTGCAGCAAAAGGCATGATCACCAGAACCGGAAAGGGAAGCTACAGAGTGGTATGAGAAGACCCGTAGAGAGAATCTCCGGAGGTATTATGACAGGCATTTCCGACAGTATCAACTGCGGCTGCTGCGGGTGTTCCTGATTCACTCAATATGTGTACAATGACCGCAGTTGAAGAAATCAGCTTTTTTGCTATTATTAAACAGGCAACATCAGACCGAGAGGGAGGTAAACTGCTGTGATCACAATAAAAGAATACAGAAAAGCAGAGTCATTGCAGGAAGCATATGACCTGTATCAGAAGAAAAGCAATAC
>JABUTA010000109.1 GCA_021443845.1 Parasporobacterium sp. | reverse complement strand
GGCCATAGGGCTGACCGTATGCCTGACCAGCTGACAAGGGCTGTTAAAGAGGAAAGGGCACGACGTCTTATTGAAAAGGCAGAGCAGCTGAGGAAAGAGTACGAAGAGGGTTTCACAGGAAGAGAATGCTCCGTGCTTGTGGAGGAAATAGTACAGGCCGCAGGCCCTTCAGGTACTGCAGGACAGTATGCGGCAGGTTATACTCCGGAATATGTATATATACTGATCGATCCTGAAATAATTGCCGGGAAATATCCGGATTGCCGCGGAAATGAAAACAGTATGATAAACAAAACGGTTACGGTGGTTCCAAATTGCCGTCATGACGGTATTTTATGGGCTCTCAGGTGACTTAAGGACACAGTTAATTAACATAAGTTCCCTTGAAAAGCCTTGTATTTTAGGGTAAAATCACACCATGACAGAAAACAGATTACATTTAACACAACATTATAGTATTCCTAAAGAGGAACTCCTGACTACGGAGCAGATTTTTTCGCGGGTATATAAGGCCCTTGCTGAAAAAGGTTATGACCCTGTCAATCAGATAGTAGGTTACATCATGTCCGGTGATCCTACTTACATTACCAGCCACAATAATGCCCGGGGCATTATTGCAAAGGTTGAACGTGATGAGCTTATAGAAGAAGCCGTGCGTTTTTATATTGACAACAAGCTCAGGTAGGAACGGTTTATGAGGATAATGGGTCTTGATTATGGCTCAAAGACTGTCGGGGTGGCACTTACTGACCCACTGGGTCTGACTGCACAGGCTCTGGAAACCATAACCAGAGAATCAGAAAGCAAACTCCGGCGGACTCTCGCACGTCTGGAGGAAATCGTCAGAGAATATCAGGTAGGCACCATAGTACTGGGCCTGCCTTTAAATATGGACGACTCTGTCGGTGAACGTGCAGCAAAAACTCTGGAATTTAAAGAAAAGCTGGAGAAAAGACTTCAGCTTCCTGTTGTGATGCAGGATGAGCGGCTTACGACAGTTGCTGCAGATGAAATCCTGGATGAAATGAAGGTAAGGCGTTCCGAACGCAAAAAATATATAGACAAGATTGCGGCTGCATATATCCTTGAGGATTATCTGAACAGCCATGGTGAATGAAATGGAACAGAACGGAAAGATAGTATTTAAAGATGAAAACGGCCAGGAGGATGTTTTTTATATCATAGAAGAAACCAGACTCGGCAATGTAAATTATCTGATGGTTACGGAAGACGGTGATGATTCCGAAGAAGCAGAAGCATATATTCTTAAAGATGTATCAAAACCTGAGGACACTGAAGCAGTATATGAATTTGTGGAAGATGACAGAGAGCTTGATGCACTTGCAAAAGTTTTTGCCGAACTGCTGGAAGACACAGACATAGTATAAGAATCTTTAACGGTTTTCCGGGGTGACGGAATACCGTAACAAATACAATAAATACACAGAACACAGGTAGGGACCGGTAAAGTCCCTGCTTTTCGTGTTGCATTTTTGAGAAAGGAGAAAAATGGCACAGAAAAAAACAATAAAGCCATCAGGCATAAAGTCCGGAAAATCTGCTAAGGTCATTAAAAAGGAAAAACTGAAGGTTATTCCTTTAGGCGGACTTGAATGCATAGGACTTAACATGACTGCCATAGAGTATGGCGATTCCATTATTGTGGTAGACTGCGGTATGGCTTTTGCTGATGATACACTGCTGGGTATTGATCTGATAATTCCGGATGTTTCATATCTGAAGCAGAACAGATCAAAGGTAAAGGCATTTTATATAACACATGGTCATGAAGATCATATAGGTGCACTTCCGTATATACTTAAAGATGTAAACGCACCTGTATACGGAACAAAGCTTTCCGTTGCTCTTATCCTGAAAAAACTTGAAGAGCATTCAATGGAAAATACAGTAAAACTGAAGACCGTCGGTTATGGCGAAAAATTAAAAGCGGGTCAGTTCAATGTGGAATTCATAAGAACCAACCACAGTATTTCAGACGCGGCAGCTCTTGCAATAAGCTGTCCTGCAGGTGTAATACTTCATACCGGTGACTTCAAGGTGGATTACACTCCGGTTTACGGAGATGCCATCGATCTGTGGAGACTGGCAGAACTTGGAAAGAAGGGGGTACTGGCGGTTTTATGCGATTCTACCAATGCCCTGAGGCCCGGATATACCATGTCTGAGAAGACGGTAGGTGAAACATTTGATGCTCTGTTTGCAGAGCACTCCAGAAACAGGATAATAATAGCAACCTTTGCTTCCAATGTTGACCGTGTACAGCAGGCCATAAATTCAGCCTGCAAATATAAACGCAAGGTGGTTCTGGAGGGCCGTTCCATGCTTAATGTCATAGAGACAGCCCAGGAACTGGGATATATAAAGGTCCCTGCAAACACCATAATTTCAGTTGATGAAATGAAAAATTACCCGGACAACAAGCTTACGGTGATCACTACGGGAAGCCAGGGAGAACCAATGGCGGCTCTTTCCAGGATGGCCTATAAGAATCATAAAAAAATAGATATAAAGCCTGATGATGTGATCATATTTTCTTCGTCTCCCATACCGGGAAATGAGAAAAATGTTTCAAACGTAATGAACGAACTGGCTCAGATGGGCGCAAAGGTTGTTTTTCAGCAGACTCATGTTTCGGGACATGCCTGTCAGGAAGAGATAAAACTTATCTATTCGCTGCTGAGACCGAAATATATCATTCCCGTCCACGGGGAATTCCGGCACAGAAGTGCCAACAGAATGATAGCCCTTGACATGGGGTATCGCAGCCGGGATGTGCTTATGGCTGAAACCGGTGATGTGATAGAACTTACAGAGAAGGGCATCAAGGTAACCGGCAAGGTGCAGGCCGGAGGTATATATGTTGACAATTCCGGTGTTGCAGATGTAGGCAGGACTGTGCTTCAGGACAGAAAGGATCTGGCCGAAAGAGGCGTACTCATTGTTTCGGTATGTATTGATAAGGACAATAATTTCATAGTTTCAGGTCCGGAAGTATTCACCAGAGGATGGGTATATGACGGGGAACTGGATATAATCCTTGAAGAAATCAAACGTATAATCTATAATAACCTGATAGACTATCTGGACAATAACCGTTACAACAGAGGAAAGGCGAAGATGGTAATAGGTGATGCAGTCCGCAGATACACCCGTGTCCAGGGCAGAAAAGGACCTATGGTATTGCCTTTCATATTAGAAGAATGAGTAAAAGCAGTAAAAGAGCAAACAGAAAAAGCCGGGGATTCAGAAACAGTATTCCGGAAAATACAGGCGTGATGCCTGTTATTGACAAAAGGCTTCTTTCTCAGGAAACAGATGAATATCCGGAAAAGCTTCCCACAGACCAGTCCGAAACTGCAGCTGCATCAAGAGTAATTGATATGAGCTGGGCAGCCAAATACATTGATGACGACTGGGAAGCCAAATACGGAGGTGCAGGTAATTTTGATACAAGAGTTGTAGCACCCCAGTCCGGAAAAACTTCAGAGAAAAACAGCGCTCCGGGAATGTTTGACCTGATGGAGGATTCTGTGAAAAATATTGAATCTGATTCCATTGGGATTGAGGATGGAATGGCAGAAACCATCGGTACAAAAACTGAAACGGAAGGTCCTGATATTCCGGACAGTCCAATGGCGGCAACTCAGGAATTCAGAACAGCTAATGAAGAATCCGAATTCAGAAAGAGTCTCAGGCAGGCAGCAGAGATGCTTGAAAGAAGACACTCCACAGCAGTACAGCAGGCAGCCGGTACGTCCCCGGACGAAGACGATGATGATGTCAAAATTACGGATGCCGAAACAGGAAAGACAGCCTATTCCCTTAAGGATGCGGCAGATGTAAAGGCTGCCCAGGAGCAGGATCCGGATGAAGATGTAATAAAGATCACCGACGCTGCTACAGACAGAACAATGTTTTCCATAACTGATGCGGCAGAAGTAAAAGCAGCAGAAGAATCTCCGTTCACTCTGCAAAAACCTGAAATATTCGATTCGGAAGCCGGGCTGGAATGTACCAGGATAATGAGTGCCGGCTGGATGAAAAATAAATATAAAGAGCTGAAGGATAAGCTGGACAGAAACAGGGCGGAAGCCGGAGAGCAGGCGGCTGAACAGAAGACTGCAGAGCTGCCTTCTGCAAGCGAGCAGGAACTGGATGCACTTCTGGCAGCCAGTATTGCGGTGCAGATAACACCGGTGCAGGAGGATGATTCGGATCGTCTGTATAATGATGATGATTTTTATGCTTATGATGACATAAAACAGTCCCGTGAAATCAAAGGTCCTGTAAGATACCGTTCTGAACGGAGTTATTCTGAGCCGGCGAGATATCGTCCGGAGCATCAGGTATATGACCGTAGAAGAAGACCTCCCGAGCCGCCTCGCAGGAGACGTTACAGCGTACCTTCGAAGAGCCCCTTCAGGTTTGTCCCTCTGGTGCTTGTAATCGCTGTCTGCGTTCTGGTATTCATTGCAGCCAAAGAAGTCTGCTTTGATGTACCGAAAAATTCAAGCGATTATTCAAGGATTTCCTACACGGTACGTCATGACATAACTACTGAAGAGCTTGCCGCAGACCTTCAGTCCCTGGGTATCATAGACAACCCTCTGGTCTTCCGGCTGAGATGCCTGTTCTATGACCTGGACTGCAAAGACGGAACATATACATTGAGCCCATGCTACAGCACTGAAAAAATAGTCAACATTCTTTCAGGATATGAGTATATTGACGAATAATATAAAAATGCACATTATAGGATTGTTTTCCGCAACAATCCTATTTTGATGTGATGAGAATATTCCGGACTGACAGATCATGATAGTAAATGAAAATATAACTGCATACATTAACTCACTTGAGCCGGACGGACCGGTGTGGCTGGAGAATCTGAGGACTCATGCTGAAGACTCGGGGGTTCCTATCATACGTCGGGAGATGGAACCCTTTATCAGAGTACTGATGACTTTGCATCATCTGGAAAATATACTTGAGATAGGAACGGCCATAGGCTACTCGTCCCTGTTCATGGCAGAATGTGATAACGATGTGCATATTACCACTATTGAGAATTATGAGCCCAGGCTGCAGGAGGCCAGGACTAATCTGAAGGACAGAGATAATATAAGACTACTTGAAGGAGATGCAGCAGTGCTCATAAAGGAACTTAAAGGGCCTTACGACATGATATTCCTGGATGCTGCCAAAGGCCAGTATATAACCATGCTGCCGGATCTGCTGAGACTTATGAAAAAAGGAAGCATTCTTCTGGCGGATAATGTTCTTCAGGACGGAGAACTTATCAGATCCAGATATATTACTCCCCGCAGACAGCGGACGATCCACAGCAGGATGCGGGAATTCATATGGGAAGTTAAACATAATGAAAGCCTGTGTACCAGTCTGATCTCCATTGGAGACGGTGTGGTGCTGTGTGTAAAAACAAAGGACTGATAACGAAAAGGATAAAACAATGGAAAGACGACCAGAACTTTTGATACCTGCCGGCTCACTTCCGGTGCTTAAGGTTGCAGTTAAATACGGTGCTGATGCAGTTTATATAGGAGGAGAAGTATTTTCACTTCGTGCAAATGCCCATAATTTTACCCTTGATGAAATGCGGGAAGGCATTTCATTTGCCCATGAGCATGGAGTGAAGGTGTATGTGACTGCCAATATCCTTGCCCACAACCGCGATCTGGATGAGGCGGAGTCATATTTTAAGGAGCTGAAGGACATCGGACCTGATGCACTGATCATATCAGACCCGGGCATATTCACTCTTGCCAGGAAGCTCCTTCCGGAGACTGATATCCACATCAGTACCCAGGCCAATAATACCAATTACGGTACTTACAATTTCTGGCATGATCTGGGGGCGACCCGTGTGGTAAGCGCCAGAGAACTGAGCCTCAGTGAGATAAAAGAACTGAGAAGCAGGATTCCCGAGTCCATGGAAATAGAATCTTTTGTTCATGGTGCCATGTGCATTTCCTATTCAGGGAGATGCCTTCTTTCTGCATTCATGACCGGAAGAAGCGGCAACATGGGGGACTGCACACATCCCTGCAGATGGAAGTATTCTGTTGTGGAAGAGACAAGACCGGGAGAGTACATGCCGGTATACGAAAATGAAAGAGGTACCTTTATATTTAATTCAAAGGACCTGTGCATGATAGAATATATCCC
>JABUTA010000108.1:6395-8290 GCA_021443845.1 Parasporobacterium sp. | reverse complement strand
GCACGCATTTACGGCAATTTGCTTTCTGAGATTAAGAATTACAGGGAAACTCCCGCCGGGAAGCTCACTATAGGCATTCTGTATTATTCTCTGGATGAATATTTCAAAACCATACTTCCTGCATTCCGGAGGGAATATCCTCAGATTGTCATTGATATAAAAACCTACCAGCCACATGAAATGTATGAAGATCTGCTGGCCGGGAATATAGATATATGTGAGCTGTTCCGAGGTGATTTCCCGGGAATAAATGATTTTGTCTGCCACGATACAGGCAAAGGCAATATGATAGCAATGCTGCGCAGTGATGACCCGTTATCTGCAAGGGAATCCGTTTCTCTTAAGGAACTTTCAGGCCATACGCTTATAGAGCTGAGCGATGATCGTATATCAAAAATATGTACGGAAGATATGCTGAGAAAATGCGGAGCACATTTTGAAAATATAAGACGGGCAGCAGATATTGAGGAGGCAGCAAAGATATTAGTGCAGGAGGGCGGGGTGCATCTCACCGGAGAAAACTGCCGGAAGCAAAGTATGCCGGGGATATCCTATATAACAATATCCGACAGGAATTTCAAATTTCAGAGCTGTTATATCTACCCGGCAAAAGAATACAATAAACTGATAGATGTTTTTATTAAGCATGCGACGTCTGAGATGCACAGATGACATGACTCACAGCATTATTTATATGCCGGAACAGATTTCGGATTTTATGATAATGCCAGAACTGCGGCAATACCCGGTACGTGTGACAGGAATATTATTTTCAGGAGGGGGAAAAAATGTTATATACGAAACTTGACGGCATAGACAAGGCAGCGTCACGGCTTGTATACGGCACCACTGACGCGGCATCACAGGGAAGGCTTGAGGAAGCCTTTGACCAGTATGAAGCGGCTTACGGATATGGATTCCGTATATTCGATACTGCCAACGGTTACGGAAAAGGAGAGGATACCCTGGGCCGGTGGCTTGAAAAGAGCGGTCACAGGGATGATGTGATCATCTTAGATAAAGGGTGCAATCCCTGCACGGATTATACCGAGCCGGATGAATTCAGCGCTGAGACGATCTTCTCTCAGATAAACAGGTCACTTGATAACCTGAGGACGGACCATGTGGAACTGTACCTGCTTCACAGGGACGATACCTCCAGACCTGTTGATGAGATAGTGGAAGCACTGAACCGGCTGCATTCAGAGGGGAAGATAAAGCATTTCGGAGGCTCCAACTGGTCCCTGAAAAGGATCATGGAAGCCAACAACTATGCCGAAAAGCACGGGCTTCAGAAATTCACCATCTGCAGCCCTCATTTTTCATATGCAAGGCTTGTACGGGACCCATGGGGAGCAAGCATAACTCTCACAGGTGATGATAACAGACCTTTCCGGGACTATCTGAGGGATAATCAGATGCCGGTATTCAATTATTCCTCCCTTGCAAGGGGATTTTTGTCAGGAAAGTATAAGTCAGACAGCAGCATACCGATCGAGCAGTGCATAGGAAGGGCTCCCATAGAGGAATACTATGCCCCTGAGAACGTCAGAAGGCTTGAACGCGCCGAAAAGATATCCGGGGAGATTGGCGCGACCGTTCCCCAGATAGCAATGGCATGGCTCATGAAGCAGAGCATGAACCTGTTCCCGCTCACTTCACCTTCCGGCGAGAAGCATGTAAAGGAAGTGGTGGATGCCCTGGACATCGAGCTGACGGCAGAGCAGTTAAGATATCTTGATTCATGATCAAGCATATTTATTATGACGGACAGCTCCGGATTATGTGATATAAAAAAGGCGGGCCGCATGGCCCGCAACGTTATTATTCTACCACGATTGTATTTATTTTCATACATGAAAACTGCAAGAATATCTGACGTAATTTTGGTTTTT
>JABUTA010000108.1:0-6219 GCA_021443845.1 Parasporobacterium sp. | reverse complement strand
GCTTATTTTTTTGCCCTGATTTTTCATTACAGACAAATCCGATCCGGCAGAAGATGCTACATTTTTGAATATAACCTGAACTTGTGGATCAGTTCATTTCTGGTCCGGCAGTCAGTTTTCTTCAGGACATTGGAAACGTGGAACCGGGCCGTGCTTTCGGAAATCGTCAGTGAGGCCGCTATCTCGCTGTTGGTTGCGTTGCTGACCAGAAGGACCAGAGTTTCCTCTTCACGTCTTGTAAGACCACAGCTTTTTGCCAGTTCTGTAAGTTTTTCCTCATCACTCATTGGTCCGGGCTGCTCGGGCTTTCGTACCTGGAATCTCATAAAAAATACTATGATGAGGGGTACAAAAAGCACACCGGATAATATGAATCCCCCGACTTCGGTTCTTGCTATGTGAACATTTACAAGTGAAAACAGGCCCTCTGTAAATCGGGAAATAAGCATTCCAAGGCC
Source organism: Parasporobacterium sp. (assembly GCA_021443845.1). GTDB lineage: Bacteria > Bacillota > Clostridia > Lachnospirales > Lachnospiraceae > RGIG5612. The sequence continues at coordinate 5,761 of JABUTA010000108.1, read as the reverse complement.
TGCAAGGTACAGATACTGATCCGATATCTTACCGATCGAGATAAAAACCAGGGAGCGGAATACTGCAAAAAAGCCAAGAAAGAAATATGACAGACAGTAAATTAAATCCGGATAAAAGTCCTGCTTGAGCAGCATGTATGCCATTATCGGATAGATGATGCTTACAAGTGCAATGATCGCACTGGCTGTATGGCTTTTATCATAGATGAAGCCTGCAAGAATGAGGCCGGCGGCATAGCACAGTCTGGTATAGAATGTACTGCTTATGACCTGGTCTTCTGCAATCATTGAATAGTCTGCAGAACTGATGGTATATATCAGTGACATAAGTACCAGGACTAAGGAAATCCACACGAAATCAAAAAATCTGTTCCTATCAATTCCCCTGAACCTTGATATTATTCTGTCTTTTACGGCAGAGTGGTCGGATACGAGGATATAATCATATTCTTTTTCTTTTGGAAAATTGTCAGACAGCAATACGGGAATTATGGACACTCCTGTTACCACGCATACTATCGGTATGATCTTAAGGGATGTGATGAATTCTGTATCAACCCGTGTCAGAAGCCAGGACAATACATTTCCCAGCGCATATCCAAAGCCCCAGCATGATCCGACGGATGAGCTGTCTACCCGGAAAGAAATCATGGTAAATCCGTAACCGAGTATATAGCCGATGAGAATGTTCGTGATTATCAGAATTACGAACAGGGCAGCGCCGGATCTAATCAGAAGCGACATGAAGGTTATCGGAATGAACAGGCACAGTATGCCTGTTATTGCGAACCTGTGGCTGAAAGCGTACAGTCCCTTCCTGAATAACACCATGAACAGCAAAAGACCTGATCCCTGGGCAATATAGGCATAAGAAACAGAGGCCAGGTAAACGGTGTCCGGGTCAAAATAATCATAGAGCAGATTCAGCTGTGAAAAATACAGGATCGTAGTGGCTGCTATAGGTAATGCCAATATTAATATGCTGATAATATAATTTTTGCTCCTCATAAGTCAAAATTACCACTTTTATATATCGATTACAACGAATACAGGCATACCTGTACGAAAACAAACACGCATTTACAGGGGCGCTGTATTATAATTAATCTCGGATAGGTCTGTCCGGGTGCATATTCTGATCAATATATTGCTGTGAAGAATCAAAAGCCCGGATCAGAATTGTAGCATATTCAATCTTTCCCGTACTGATATATTAAGTATAAGGATATTGAGGACTGCGGGAAAAAATCAAGTATTAATCAACAGCTATGAACGAGCAGGGGGGAAAACATGAAGAAACTATGGATTTCAGGGATTATTTCATTGTTGCTTATTGCACTTACGTCAACCAATCTGTCTGCCGGAGTATTAACGGGGAAAAATCCGGCAGCTGGAACGGAGAAACATGAGGAAGTAAAACAGCTTACCGAAGAAGATATCAACGAGATGAATGACGGAAATGCCCTGATAGTTTATAACGACTATGGGTATGTTTCCACCCTGATCGGGAAGTATTACGACAAGCCGGTCAATAATTACGAGGAAGCAATAGAGTCTCTCTGGGGAGTACAGCTTCTCCTGGGACTGGGTAAAGGCAGCGAGTTTTTTGCAGTTTACGGGGAGACTGACAACAATGGTTATACATATTACACATTCCAGCAGAAATACAAGGATTACACAGTAATAAACGGAACGCTGCGTGTGATCATCGGCCCGGACGGATATACAGCGGGCCTTGCAAATTCATTCACTCCCAACCTGGGAATGGCTGAAGAGGAATTCGAGATTACAAAGGAAGAGGCTGAAGATTTTATTGAGGAACTGTATGCCGACTATGATCTGAAGATATACCCGGAAGCTACCCAGAAGGTTGCGGTAAACTATAATAACATGGTGTGTGAATGCTGGGCTGTATATACCAATAATCCGGATATGGATATGAGCTTTGATATGGCATATCTTGAGCATTTTATTACCTTAGACGGCCAGTATTTCCAGGTTATACCCACCCAGTCATTGGAAACTGATAACATGGACACCTATAAAACAGAAGACTATTTCAAATATCTTGTTGCAGAAGAATTTACGACCAGGGTAATAAGGGGCGACGGAGAAGAGGTGGAAATTACTGTTCCCATCTCAAAAAATGTCAATGACGGGCTCTACTATATGGCTGACCCGGAACGTATGATAATTGCGGCAGACTATTATATGTTCGCATACTATGAGACTGCGGTGTTCCTCACGAGCGAGACAATTGACGGCTGGGATCCGAATTATCTTCAGGCTTATGCAAACTATATCAAAGCCTATGATTTTTATAAAAATCTGGGGCTGAAATCCGTAGACGGTTTTGAAACACCGATCCTGATCGCCTACGGGTTCTGTGACGAAGAAGGAAATCCCGTTGATAATGCGGCTTATATGGGAAATAACATGGGCTGGGCAACGTTTGCCGTGAGTGAGATCAATACAGTATCCCAGGCTCTGGATGTCGTGGCTCATGAGTTCACACACGGAGTAACACGCCAGTCCATGTATGGCAGAAACTATTACAATGAGTATGGCGCCATCAGCGAGGCATATAGCGACATCATGGGAAATATCTGCGAGATGTCACTGGGCATGACAGATGACACAGAGTGGCTGATAGGTGAGACCAGCGGAAGGGTCGAGAGGAATATGAGCGATCCCAACATGTATGGACAGCCGTCATTTGTCGGGGATGTTTATTATATGCCGGAAGTTATCAGTCCTTTAAATGATATCAATGACAATGGCGGTGTTCACTATAACAGTTCACTGATCAACTATATCGCATACAGCCTGTATAAAGGCGGAATGAGCTTTGAAGATCAGGCATCAATGTGGCTTACTTCGATAGAGTTACTGACTCCGTTTTCAGACTTTGATGATATTCATGCCGTTCTTCTCTGGAGCTTAAGGATAAATGATCTTCTGGAATACGGAGAGATAATCAATCGTGTTTACGAGGAAGAACAGATGAATGGTGACAGATTGTCAACTTACAGGAATACCAGAAGGAATTTCTGCGGAAGAATAGAGTTTCAGGTTGACAAAGCCCTTGCGGAAAGCTATTGCCTTGTAATGTTCCAGGATTCTAACGGAACAGTCACAAGTGCATATCCGGACGCGAATGGTGTGGTAAGTGCACTTCTGCCTATAGGAACATATTATGTAGAGTTATTGCTGTATGAAGGAGGGGCTCTGAAGGATTTCATTGACTATATGGAGAATGGATGGGGAGACGGAGAAAGGCTGATTGGTGTCAGCCTTAAAAACGGAGATGTTATCACATTGGCCCCGGTGTATCTGATGAACCCTGATACAGAGCCTGAGCCGGCCCCCGAACCGGAGCCTCAGCCTGAACCTGAACCGGAGCCCGAACCTGAACCTGAACCCGAGCCGGCCCCCGAACCTCAGCCGGAGCCGGAGCCAGAACCTCAGCCCGAACCTCAGCCTGAACCTCAGTCTGAACCTCTTCTGAACATGATCACATTTGAGAATGATGATTTTTCGATCATGATGCCGGAAGGCTGGAGGATTGAGACGACCGGATACTATCCTGACGGCGGGTTTACCATAAAAATCTGGGATCCGATGAATCCGAGCATGCAGGCTTTCTATTATTCGGTGGTAGGTTATTTCGTTAAGAGTGAAAGTGCCCAGATGGCAAACCTGTCATACGATTCAACAGGCTTTTATGCCGGGGCGCCTGTACTGGATCCAATGGATTCTGAAGGTCTTCTGAAGGCATGGCCGGCATGTGTAAACTATCAAAAGTTCTTTTTTGAATATTGCTTTACTGAGCTGAGCAATATCAATGTCCTTGCCTGTACAGAACTTGTAGGACCTTATTCCGAGTATGGATTCCATGAGTCATGTGCTATTGCAACCTGTTCGACTGATTGGGACGAGAACTGTATTATTTATGTGGATTCTGCAGTAACCGGCGAGGGAGAGCACATGATTGACGGAGTGGATGCGGAGCTTCTTACCCTGCTCGGTGTCGAGGGGATTCTGGCACCTGAGAATCAGTTTGATATGTACAGTGAAGAGCTTGCAATGTGTATCGCAAGCCTGACGTTTAAATAATTATAATGACGTGGGCGAGAAAACCCACGGTTTTAACCGTGTGGATGATAGCCCACACATTTTTTCTCCATTGTGCTATAATAAGCATATATATAGTATCTCACACCCATAGGACAGGACTTCAGGAGGAGGCCATGCAGAAAGGAATCAGGTTCAGGGCATACCCTGACAGGCAACAGCAGAATCTGATAAACAGGACTCTGGGCTGCTGCAGGCTCATATACAACAAAGGTCTTGCCATGCGTGACGAATCCTACAGGAACGGCGTTAAAGCCGGTTACTCCCAGACCTCCGCAATGCTGACGGAATTAAAGAAGACACCAGACCTTGCGTTCCTGAAGGAAGTTGATTCCATAGCCCTGCAGCAGTCCCTCCGTGACCTTGACAGGGGATTCGTGAACTTTTTCCAGAAACGTGCATCCCACCCCCAGTTCAAGAGCAAGCACCGCAGCCGACAGTCATACAGGACCATAAACCAGGGCGACAACATCCGTATCGTGGGCAGATACCTGAAGCTTCCGAAGCTCGGCTACGTGAAGATAAGGAAGTCCATGGAGGTCGGCCATATAAACAACGTGACTGTCGAAAAGACACCCTCCGGGAAATATTTCGTGGTCCTCAACGTGGACTTTGAACCGGAATTAAGACCCAACAACGGGGGAACTGTCGGCATCGATGTAGGCATAAAGGACTTCTACACTGATTCCAACGGGAATGTGGCAGAGAATCCGAAACACCTCGAAAAGTCGATGCGTAAGCTCCGCCGTGAACAGAAAAAGCTGTCCCGGATGATCAGGTCCCATGTCACAGGCTACCATGAGGGTGACAAGGGCGGAAAGATACCAGTCTACGACAGGCCGCTGGCCGAATGCAGCAACATCCGAAAACAGAGGCTTAAGATCGCCGTGATACATGAAAAAACTGCCAACCAGAGGAACGATTTCCTTCAGAAACAGTCGACCATGCTGGTGCGTGAAAACCAAACCATCTGCATTGAAGACCTTAATGTGAAGGGAATGATAAGGAACCATAAGCTGGCACAGCATATATCCAGTGTTTCATGGTCAAAATTTTTCAATATGCTTGAGTACAAGGCTTCATGGTACGGAACCGACATAATCAGAGTCCCTGCCCTGTTTCCAAGTTCCCAGATCTGCCACTGCTGCGGATATAAAAACACCGCAGTGAAGGATCTTTCCATAAGGACATGGGAATGCCCTGTCTGCAGAACCCGTCACGACAGGGACCTGAATGCAAGCATAAACATACTGAACAAAGGGCTGGGAATTCTTGCCTGACCGAAATATAAGACTGTACCGCAGGACATGCGGGAACAGTATAAACAAAGCTTGTGGACACTGTGGGAAAACTGCCTGTCTTTTCAGGTGTGACAATAACCGCGGTGGTTGAAGCAAGAATCCCACGACTTTAGTCGTGTGGAGTGTCAAGATAAACGGAGTCGTGAAGGAAATAGACAGTGAAGGAAAAATCCATGTGGCCTATAAGGGGGTAAAAACCGTGGATGTATTTCGTTATGGTGGGAGCGATATATTAGTGCAGGAAGGTGCGATTAAGTACTACGACGATCCCATGGATGTATATTTATTCAGAACTGATGAATCGTGTATTGACGGAATGAAGTTCG
>JABUTA010000107.1 GCA_021443845.1 Parasporobacterium sp. | reverse complement strand
GAAGGCGAATCAGCAGATGCACCTGCAGGCGGAAGTGCTATCGGCAAGCAGGAAGAAGATCTTGAAATCACAGTTAACGGTGTTACAGCAATGGCTCATTATGAGGACGTTGAAGACGGAACATCAGAAGTGAGAAAGTTCAAGATTACCTTTGATGGCAAAGAATACTTTGGAACCATCGACAAAGGCGTATGGACAGCAGATGCTCCGGAAGGTGAAGCAGTGATCAAGGCTTACCAGGCAGCTCATGAATCAGATCCGAGCTTCCAGGGTGCACCTCCTGCAAACTAAAATAATAATATTCCTTAACCGGAAGATTGAAGGGGCAGCACGGAGGGTGCTGCCCTTTCCGCGGATATAATATCCGCAGCGTTTATTTCGAAGGGAGAAGATTGTAATAATGAATAAGATGAAAAAAATACTCAGTATTCTGGTGTGTGCAGTTCTGATATTCAGCCTGAGTGTGTGTGCAGCCGCCGGACCTGCAGATCCGCAGGGAGGTGATCCTTCTGCAGCCGGAGAATCATCAGGGGACCCGGCAGAAGGCGGGGTCTCAGGTGAGGGTGAATCCGACGGCTCTGAAGGCGGATCCGGGGAGTCATCAAATGAGCCTACTGTGACGGAATCTGCAGAAATGAATCCGGATGCTGCAATTACTCTTGACGGTGTTGCAATGGGACAGGTAAGGCAGCTTGTTACGACGGCATCTGTTGTGTATGACGGGGGAGTAATTGACACAGTTCATTCAACATATGCAGGAACCGAGGAAAAGGACGGCTGTAATTATATAACCATAACGGAAAATGATGCCAATGGAATAATCATCCGCAACACAGGATCGTTTGTTCTGGGAGGCGAATCAGACCCGGCACTGGTGGCGGAAAAGATTAATTTTTCATATATTACCGGTGAATGCTATCCAGACTGGGATAAATTCTGTGTTTCCATGGGATATCCTGCAGGGACTGAACTTGAGGCAATGGCTGAGGATCTGGTGGCAACCGGACAGAGCGGCAGATATACCAATCTGGAGCTTAAGGCTCCGGACACAGTTGTTCTGAATAATTATGTCATTGATTCATCAGGAACAGGTTCAAATGACATGGGAGGCTTCGGAGCTGCAGTATATGTGTCAGATAACGCAGCTGCTGTACTGAATGATTTCAGGATCATCACCAGAGGACCTGCCAGGGGAGCGGTGTTCTCCAGATTCAGGGGAAATATAACATTGAATAATTCGGTAATTTATGCTGTGTCTGATCCTTCACTCCAGACAATGCAGGGATGCCCTCCGGGATTATTTATAGAAGGAAAGGTCCGTGCAACCAATGCAGTGGGAGGATCTGTGGCAACGTATAATGATTCAATAGTCGTATCCCAAGGCTGGGGGGCATTAAGCACAGACAGTGACGACCTTTATACAGACCCCCAGTATCCGACGGAGCTTCATATTAATAACAGCTATATTGCAGTCCTTACCAGCGGCTACGGAGCATATTCTGACGGCGCAGCCAGGGATTATTTCAAGGGATCTTTCATTGATGTACCGGACTATGCTGCCGTCGAGACAGGAACAGGTATAGTTTCTTTTGAGGGATGTACCATCAATGCAGGCATGTACGGAGTTATGACCCATTCAGGAAACAGCCGGGGAGAGATTGTTTTCAAGGATACAGTCCTTCGTGTTGGTGAGGCAGGTGTCATGCTGAGAGATACGGCCAATAATGTATTATTCGATAATACCACTATCTCGTATGACGGCACATATACCATTGATAAGGCTGCCGCAGAAAAATACGGTGTTGATATGGCAGAACTGGATGCGGAATTCGGAACGAAAGACGGAGCTGCAGAGGACTATGTTCACACAGTATTCCGGTCTGACAGCTCACATTGTATTGCAAAGCTGATCCACAATTCTGACAGCGGTTCAGGAACAGAATCTACGGGGCAGGCGCCTACGGTAACTATTATCGCTTCGAATATGGAGGGTGATATTCTTAACACCGCCGCACAGGAAGGTGACGAACATACGGCGACCTCAGGTCCGGCAGGTGAAGGAGTCCGTTCTGCCAGAAGCCTTAAGGTGGTGCTTGAAAGTTCAGTTGTGAACGGAGCTATATCCCTGGGTAAAGATACCTGGGAAACAACATACTTTGCATCCGGTTCCAACACATCCCAGGCTATCGGTTATGCGGCATCTACAGAGCTGGGTGCATTCCATGATGAGGGATACGGTCTGAGCCTGTCACTGACAAAAGGTTCCGTATGGGCAGTTGACGAGACATCGTACCTTACAGAGCTGGTAATAGATGAAACATCTTCTGTTGAAGGCTGCCCGGGTGCGGGAATAATAATGACGGTAAATGGTGAAGTTAAGGAAATAAAGCCGGGAAAATATGAGGGTGAGATAATCATAACCGTTGAGAGAGCGGAATAATGAGAGACCCGGATAATTTAAGAACATTTTTATTCTGATACCTTATGGTATCTGGCAGAAAAGTTAAAGCAGGCGGTTGTGCCGTACATACAGCCGTCTGTTTTTTATATTGTAATATGGCATGAGTAAATCCAATCCTGCCTGAAATATAAAAATTCGGAATTTTGTATATTAAAAAAACAATATATTCAATTATGCCCGATAAGATGACAGATGTTTCCATAAAAATACTATCTGAATACCGTGTGTTAGAATACGTGCACTAAATAGGTTTTCGGCCGCATTGCAGCTTACGATAGGGGAGATATTATCATGAAAAGATTTACAGCATTAGTACTTTCTGCAGTTCTTGCAGCAGGCCTGGCAGTACCTGTTTTTGCAGAAGATGTATATGAAACAGAGGCTTATCTGTACGAGGAGAATGAAACAGGATGCTGTACAGAAGAGCATGGAATATATGAAATTTCCGAAATTATCGACGAACCGGTTTATGATGAAATTCAGAACGAAATCTCTGCAGACGCAGAGATGATTCCTGAGCAGGACATGGAAATACCCTCAGAGATCATACCGGAAACGGACATGGAAATTCCTTCGGAGATAATTCCTGAAAAGGAAACTGTATCTGAAGAATCTACATTAACTGAATCAGGGGAAATCAGTGAAACAGCTGAACAGACTGAGGAAACAGAATTTTCGGAAGAAGAGACAACAGATGAGGAGGCAGAGCTTGAAGTAGCAGCGCTCTATGGTGCCGTTACAGATTCTGTATACTGGGAAATCAGTGACGAGGGAGTTCTTACCATTTCAGGAAGCGGCAGTATACCTGACTATTCGGTTTCGCAGCAGATACCCTGGTTTGATTACAGAGAATATGTAGGAAGCATCGTTGTCGAAGAAGGAATCACCGGCATCGGTTCCATGGCTTTCTATTGCTGTACGTATGCAGAAACAGCCCATATTGCATCCACTGTTACATACATCGGAACAGGAGCATTCAGAGAAACTTATTATTTGCGCAGCGTGACCGGTATGGACAATGTTGTCAGCTTCGGCGGATTTGTATTTGAACATTCAGGCCTTACATCCTTTACATTCCCTGCATCTACCCGGACAATAGGAGAATATCCCTTCTATGAAACCGGTTCTCTTACACAGATCGGCATTCCGGCAGGGGTAACAAGTATTGATTACGGAATCGGATATTCCGCATATGCTCTTCAGAGGATAGATGTTGATCCGGCGAACCCATATTACACATCCGCAGACGGAGTTCTTTTTGACAAGGGAATGACAGCACTTATTGCATATCCGTCAGCTAAAGCTGATACGGTATACAGCATACCATCTTCAGTTTCGGTCATCATGCCTGATGCATTCCGGTGTCAGAGCTATCTTATTGGAATAAATATTCCTTCAAGTGTAACAACCATAGGAACAGATGCGTTTTATGGAATGGTCTCACTTCAGAGTGCGGTCATTCCATCTTCAGTAACAAGTACAGGTCAGGGACTCTTTGCGGGATGTTCTTCACTTCGGTATGCGGAGTTTCAGGCTTCTGTTAATGAAACAGGTCGTCTGCTTTTCGGAAGCTGTCCGTCCCTGACAGTTGTTATATTAGGCGGCTCAATAACAACAATCACATCCGATACATTTGAGGACTGTGTTTCATTGGGCTACATGGTACTTCCTTCGAATCTGGTTACGATTGAGTCTAATGCATTTTCAGGATGTTCATCCCTTTCATATATCGATTATCCGACAACACTTGAAACTATCGGGGCAGGAGCTTTTACAGGAACTGCCGTTACACAGTTCCCGTCATGGCTTACACAGAACAGCAGCGGAGGATATGTAAAAGGAAGTGTATTTTCATATTCAGGAACATACAGATATGATCTTGCTTATCAGCTTCTTACGGAAATCAACGGTATAAGAGCATCTCAAGGTCAGAACCCTCTGGCAATGGACAGGGAGCTTCTTAATGCTGCAGCAGTAAGAGCAGGAGAAATAGTTTTCCTGTGTGATACTGTCAGACCTGACGGATCAAGCAGATACAGTGTAAGCGAGCTGTCAGAAGGTGAAGTAATTGCAGCAGGATACAGCACTCCTTCAGAGGTTATACTATCATGGAGCCGTGATATTGAAAGTTATTCAAGAATTGTCAGCTGGTATTATACATCAGCGGGAGTGTCCTGCTTCTGTGTAGATGGGGTATATTACTGGGCTGTGATTTTTGGTACGACCGCGCCGCAGTCATTTAATATGCCGGATAACACAGATACAATCTTTAATGTAAATGCAGCCTCATCAGTTCTTGCTTCGTCAGATTTGGTGCTCAGATGCGGTGACGGCATGGTTCAGATAGGAACAGATGCATTGGTTAAAGCATATGTACACAGAGACAATGCGATCGATGTACCTATCAATGGTTCGTCTGTATCATGGAGTTCTGATAATGAGTCAGTACTGACAGTTTCCGGGAACGGAACAGTAACTGCATTAGCTGCAGGAACAGCCACCATAACAGCAACGGCGGGATCACTGACTTCATCGGTTACACTGACTGTATATTGCGGCCATTCTTATGAATATAAAGGCATTGCAGATAATGGCAAAGCCAGATTTTCATGTTCTGTCTGCGGAAATACAACAGAGGCAAAAATGCCTACAGGAGCGTTATATTATTGGAAGAATTCTACGGATCAGTCAGAAAACTACTCATCGATCATTCCTGTCGACAATCCTTCAGGTTCAGATCTTCAGTTTTACCTTAAATCAATGAACGGAGACAGCATAACAAATCGGATTAAACTGAGAAGCTCGGATCCTTCTGTTTTAACTGTACCCGAAACGGTTTATCCGGGAGAAATTGTCAACCTTCATGTAGCAGGAGCAGGAATTGTTACAGTTACAGTTTATTCAGAATTCAATCCGGAGCTTGAGAATGAATTTTTGGTTTTTGCCGGAACAGGTTTTATAGATGCAGAGGATCTGGAGATATCAGTCAGCACCATTTCCTGCAGATATTTAGGAGTTTATTCGCCATCTGTAAGTATAAAGTATAATGGATTGGAGCTTAATGCCGGGAACCTTAAATTATGTGATACGTCCGTTGAAATAGATGAAGATGGCAGAGGCTTTGTGATAATAAGCGGAAGGTGTGCTGTTGCAGGAACAAGAAGATGCGAAATTATCCAGACACATTTCGGAAGGAATGTCGGTGGCCGGGCGGCAACCTGCACTGAGCCGGGACTCACAAACGGCCAGGAATGTATGTACTGCGGTGCAGTGATGAGGGAGAGAGAAGTAATTCCGGCCCTGGGCCATACAGAGATAACTGTACCGGGAAGACCGGCAACTGCTGAGGAGCCGGGACTTACCGACGGAAAGAAATGCTCGGTATGTGGGGCAGTGATTATAGCTCAGCAGACCATTCCTGCATTCGGCCATACATGGAATACGGGAGTTGTAACAACAGCCTCGACCTGTACCGCAGCAGGGACTGTTAAATATACATGTACTGATACAGGCTGCGGCGCGTACTATACAGAAACTATACCGGCGAAAGGCCATACAGAGGTGATCATATCCGGTAAGGCAGCCACCTGCACGGAGGCTGGACTTACCGACGGAAAGAAATGCTCGGAGTGCGGAACTGTGATCACAGCCCGGCAGACCATCCCGACCCTGGGCCATATATGGAATGCAGGAGTGGTGACAAAGGAAGCCACCTGTACAGCAGCAGGGGTGAAGACCTGCACGTGCACAAGGTGTAACGGAACATACACAGAAAACATCCCGGCGAAAGGCCATACAGAGGTGATCATATCCGGTAAG
>JABUTA010000106.1 GCA_021443845.1 Parasporobacterium sp. | reverse complement strand
GCTGTAGGTTCATGCTTCTCAACATAGTCGATAGTTCCTACTGTTGTTCCCTCTTCATCGGCAACAAAACAGAAGTTAACGTCTCCTGCCGGCTGAATTCCTCTGCCCTTGATTTCCTTTAGGGCCAGCATGATAGATGCACAGTGACCTTTGTCATCTGCACTGCCAAGACCGTATAGGATATCTCCATCAACTGTAGGATTAAAGGCTCTGTCTTTCCACAGTTCGAATCCTACTGTATCTGCATGGGCATAAAGTGTAATCGGCTTTCCGCCTCCTGTACCCTTCATAGTGCCAACAAGATTTTCATGGCCTTCGTCTATTCTTTCGAAATGGGTTTCAATGCCGATATTTGCAAGCCAGTCTCTAATGTATTCCTGGACTTTTCTTTCTCCGCTCCCCTCAGGGATAAGCCATGTGTTGGCGGATTCTATTTTAACAAGATCTGAAATCAGATCTATTGCTTCCTGTCTTGTAATCATTTAGATAACTCCTTAACCTCTTTCGCGAAGTGGCATGCAGCGCAGTGTCCTTCACCGAAATCCACTAATTCAGGCTGCTTCTCACGGCATACTGAAGGGCAGCCGTTCTCCTTGTAGTACCAGCATCTGGTGTGGAATCTGCAGCCTTCCGGCATGTCCAGTGGCGACGGCGTTTCACCTTCCAAAACGTGCTTCTTGTCGTCTGCTTCTGTTTCAACTTTAGGAATAACTGATACCAGAGCTGAAGTGTACGGATGTGCCGACTGATGCACAACCTGATCTGCAGGACCCAGTTCCATCAGCTTTCCCAGATAAAAAACAGCGATTCTGTCTGCCAGTACCCAGGCCAGAGAAAGGTCGTGAGTAATGAACATGTATGTTATATCGTTTGACTTCTGCAAATCCAGAAGTAGTCTCACGATTTCCGCTCTGATTGACACATCAAGCATGGACACCGGTTCATCTGCAACGACAAATTCCGGTTTCAAGATCATGGTTGCTGCAATAGCCAGCCTCTGTCTCTGTCCTCCGGAAAGATGATGAGGATATCTCTGTGACATGATATCAACAGGCTTCAGTCCTACTTTTTCCATCATGTCGTATATGAGTTTGTCCTTCTCTTCCTGAGGCATATCTTTTCTGTGTATCTTAAGAGGCTCCATAAGAGTCTGGTACACATTCTGCCGAGGATTCAGTGATTCGTAAGGATCCTGAAAAACCATCTGAAGCTTGCTTCTCAATTCCTTCAGTTCTGATTTTGAGAGGCTTCCCATGTCTCTTCCGTTGTATACGATAGACCCTGATGACGGGCGGTTAAGCTGAAGTATGGATTTGCCCAGAGTGGTTTTGCCGCATCCTGATTCTCCAACCACGGCCATTATTTCACCCCGTCTGAATTCCAGATCTACGCCGTCCACGGCTCTTACGGCATTGCCTATACCGGCTTCCTTTTCCTTCTTTGTTAATTTCTTTCTGACCTCGAATGTTACGTGAAGGTCTTTGATTTCAATAATGTTGTCAGTCATATTTATTACCTGATTGTTATCTGTGGTGAATACATCCTGTCCAGTGTCCCGGTGTTATTTCAGTAAAGTTGAAATCTCCCAGACAGCTGTCGTCTCTTCTTTCACATCTGTCGTAGAACGGGCAGTGTGCCGGCGGTTCAATGAGGCTTGGCGGATATCCCGGTATGCCGCCGGTAAACACTCTGTCACCGCTTATGTCCGGAAGTGAATGTATGAGCTTGTCTGTATATTCGTGCTTCGGATTCTTGAATACGTCCTTAGCGTCCCCGAACTCAACAACTCTTCCCGCATACATGATAGCCATTCTGTCACAAAGTTCAGAAAGAACGGACAGGTCATGGGATATCATTATCATGGAAAGTTTGTATTCCTTGGTCAGCTTCTTAAGGAGTTCCAGAATCTGTGCCTGAATCATAACGTCCAGAGCCGTAACAGGTTCGTCAGCTATTATGATTTTCGGTCTGCATACCAGAGCCATAGCAATCATAACTCTCTGTTTCATGCCACCTGAAAATTCGTGAGGATAGTTGTTGAATCTGTGCCCTGCTATGCCTACCTGCTCCAGCAGTTCCTTGACTCTGGCTTCTGCTTCCGCCTTTGAGACACCTTCCTCGTGAAGAAGGATCGGTTCCATCATCTGGTTACCGATAGTCTTAAGAGGATTCAGGGCGTTCATGGCTCCCTGGAATACTACAGCGATGTCCTTCCATCTGATGGCTTCCATCTCTTTTTCTGATTTTGCAGCCAGATCTTCACCGTTAAACAGAATCTCACCGCCAGTGATGACAGCGTTCTTCGGTAAGAGCCTTGGTATAGCCAGAGTTGTGGTGGTTTTGCCGCAGCCCGATTCTCCTGCTACGCCCAGAATTTCTCCTTCGTTAAGCCACAGGTTAACATTCTGCACGGCATGAACCATGCCTGCTTTACTTTTGAACTCTATTGATAAATCTTTTATGTCCAGTATTTTCATTAGAACTCTCTCAATCTTGGATTCATAATCTTATCCAGAGTATGACCCACAAGTGTAAATGCCAGTACTACTGCCAGAATTCCTACTCCCGGTGGTATCAGATACCAGTATGCGCCTCTGCTGGCAGCGCCGGATTCAAATGCATAATGGAGCATAGTTCCCCATGATACATTGACCGGATCACCTAGACCCAGAAATGCCAGGGTTGCTTCTGAGAGTATTGAACCTGCTATAACCAGCACTGTGTTGGCGTAGATAAGCGGCAATGTGTTTGGCAGGATGTGTACGAACAGAATTCTGAAGTCTGTTGCACCCAGTGCCTTTATTCTTTCAATGTACTGCCGCTCGCATATGGTCAGAACCTGTGATCTGACGATTCTGGCAGTTGACGGCCAACTGGTCAGACCGATAACCGCAATGGTTATAGCGAGACTCTGTCCGCAGATTGCAGCCAGAACGATGATAAAAGGCAATACCGGAAGTGCCAGGAAGAAGTCCGTTATTCTCATAAGAACTGTTCCTACGATTCCCTTGTAATATCCTGCAGTAAGTCCGAAAATAGCTCCGACGACTATGGAAATTGCTGTTGCAAGTAATCCTACAAACAGGGATATTCTCGCACCGCTGAGCAGCTCTCTGAATACGTCTCTGCCCATTTCGTCCGTTCCAAGCCAGTGTTCGGCTGACGGTGCGTTCATTATTTCTGCGGCTGATGTGCCTGTTTCTGTACTGTCAAATGGAAAAATGATTGGTCCTATAAGGGCTACGATAATTATTATCGCCAGGAGGATGATTCCAGCCCTGCCAAGACCATCATTCCACATTTGATTCCATGTTTCATTTGTCTTTAGTCTGGTTTTCATCATAACTCCTTCACCCTTGGGTCAATCAGCATATAGAGAATATCCGAAATGAAGTTGGCAACAAGTGTAACTGTTGCAAACAGGAAGAATGAAGCTTCCAGAATCGGATAGTCTCTCTTAAGCACAGCATCATACATGAGCTGTCCCATTCCAGGGAATGAGAAAACGGTTTCAACTTGAATTGCTCCTCCGATTACAAGGCTGACATAAAGCGCTAGAGTTGTAACGATAGGAAGCATGCTGTTCGGAAGTGCGTGTCTCCAGAGAATCTTCTTTTCTGAGAGGCCTTTGCCCTTTGCTGTCAGGATAAAGTCTTCTGTCATTACGTCAACGAGAGTTGATCTGGTAATGAGGAAAAACTCCGCCATGTCAACGATTATAAGGGCAATTGTAGGCATTATAAGATGCCGCAGGTAGTCTATAAGCATAGCTCCTGTGGATGTGTAAACTGCTCCCGGAGTCAGAATTCCTGAAACAGGCAGTACGTTAAGTGTTACCCCGAACACAACAATCATAAGAAGTCCGGTCCAGAATGTAGGTAAACTCCAGCCGGTCATAGATGCAACCAGGAGGACTTTGTCTGTCGTGCTTCCTCTTCTCATGGCGGCAATAACGCCTGTACCTATACCGATTACGATAATGAGAACAGTTGCCAGTGCCAGAAGTGCGACGGTGTTACCCATTCTTTCAGCAATGATAGTTCCTACGTCCGTTCTGTATGTTATGGAAATGCCATACTTCCCGGTTATCATGTTTTTTAAGTAAATCAGATACTGAATTCCCAGGGGCTGGTCAAGTCCGAAGAGAGCATGGATTCTGTCCAAAGATTCCTGGGACAGGGCTCCCGATCTCGCCAGAAGTTTAACCGGATCTCCCGGAAGTATTCTGAATAGAAAAAAGTTAAAGGTAATTATTGCAAACAGTGTTATTAGCATCTGTATGAATTTCTTACCTATATATTTTAGTTTGAACATTGTTTATACCAGTATTTTGCCGGGGCGTTGAAACACCCCGGCGTTAGTTTTTGTTATTGTATGTCTTTGCTGTCCAGCATCTTAATTATTCAGCAATCGGCTGGATGTTGATGTAGTTAACATATGTTGGTGAGTAGATGATTCCTCCCGGAGCTTCCTGCCAGCCTTCGAATCTGTCTGTTCTGTAAGCCTGGAGTTTGCTTTGATACCACATTGGGTTAAATACGCATTCGTTGTACAGCAGTTTCTCCATTTCGTTGATCTTTGCTTTTCTTGCAGCTGGGTCAATCAGTTTAGCCTGTTCTGCATAAAGAGCATCGTATTCAGGATTTGAATAGAGAACTTCGTTGTTGTTTCCGATCTGATCTGTCAGAGTAATTCCCAGCATGTAGCTTGGATCAGGGAAGTCTGCATCCCATCCCCAGAGAACGATATCGAAGTCTGATGTTTCTGCGTCATATACGAAATCACCCAGAGTGTTTTCGTCATAAGTTGAAAGTGTAAGCTTGATGCCGATTGTCTTGCAGTCGTCTCTGAAAATTTCTGCGGCTCTTACATCTGATGATGCCGCTTCGTCGCAGTAAATTCTGAAGCTCAGGTCTTTGCCGTCCTTTTCTCTTATGCCGTCGTTGTTTGTATCAACGTATCCTGCTTCGTCAAGCAGTGCAGCTGCGGCTTTCTTGTCGTATTTGATAAGTTCGTCGTCCTTGAACTCATACTTCCACTGGCTGAATCCCGGAGGAAGTACTGATGTTCCAACTTCACCGTATCCTGCCAGACAAAGTTCAACCATCTTTTCCTTATCCATTGCCATACACATAGCTTTTCTCAGCTGGAGGTCCTTCAGGAGCTGGTTGCCCTTTGATGTTGATGCCTGGTTCATGTTGAATCCCAGATAGTGGAATGAATATGATGGAAGTTCAGCTGCTACGATGTCGTCCTGTCCCTTCAGTGTATCGAACAGTGTTGCTGATACTTCTGTAAGGATGTCAACTTCTCCTGCGTTCAGTGCCTGAACTGCAACGTCCTCGTTTCCGTAAAGGATGAAGATAACGCCGTCAGGTCCTGCAGGTGTTCCGTGATAATCTTCGTTTCTGTCGATCTGAACTGTTGAGCCTTCCTTCCATTCTACGAACTTGTACGGACCTGTTCCGATAGGAGTTTCGTTTGCAAAGGCTTCAATTTCGCCGGCCTTCATGTCGCCCCAGATGTGCTTAGGCAGAATCGGAACTGTAAATGCCGGGTTGTATGCCTGCGGTGCGCTGAATGTCATTTCAACTGTGTTGTCGTCAATGGCCTTGATTTCTTCAAGGTCCTGAACGTACTGAACGCACTGTCCGATCTGATAATCCTTAACTATGTTGTAAGTAGCAACTACGTCATCCGCTGTGAACGGTTCGCCGTCATGCCACTTAGCTCCCTCAACAAGATGGAATGTAACAGTCTTGTCTCCGTTGCTATATTCATATGAAGTTGCCAGAGCAGGAATTTCCTTCATGTCTGCATCATATGCCATAAGTGTTTCATACACTAAGCTTGTAATCTGAAGTGATTCCGTACTGTAGGATGTCAGCGGGTTCATAACGTCAGGTTCTGAACACCAGCCAACTCTTAGATAATTGCCCGCTGCTGCCGTACCGCCGCCACCGCAGCCTGTAGCGAAGCACATAGTAAATGCTGTCACAACAGCAAGAACTATCGCCAGATATCTGCTCTTCTTCATAATTCTCTCTCCTTTTTATGATTTCAAAAGCTACTGTGTTATTTAATGCACTAAGATGCATAAATAAACAAATATTACTAAAAAATTGTACCATAAAAGTACAATTTTTGTAAGCCTTAAAAGGTGCTGCAGTGGTTTTGCTCGATGCTACAAAGCGCGGGGATAGTCCCGCGCTTTTTTGTTTTATTCATTTTCCTTCAATTTCCTGGTCCTGGTTACCATGCGGTCCCGCCACAGTCTGTACTCGTCGTGGGTTTTGTCCCCCAT
>JABUTA010000105.1 GCA_021443845.1 Parasporobacterium sp. | reverse complement strand
TCAGAATAAATTAATAAAGGCACCGGATATTTACCGGCGCCGGAACGGAGTTTTTTATGACAAAAGTAATAATCGAACCCGGAATCTGCGGTTTCACAGCCGAGGTAACAGTCACAGCAGATGAAGATGACGAGCAGGAACTCACTGTGAAAGTGAAAAGCGGGTGCAGGTCTGTGATGGCAATGATGGCTGAAACCGGCGATACACTTGACGCTTATGAATACTGTCTGGCAAAACCCGGCTGCAGTCCTTTTTATAAATATGCCGCCGAACACTTCCCTGCCCACTCCAGCTGTCCTGTAATTGCAGGCATCACAAAATGTATGGAAGCTGAAGCCGGACTGGCACTCAGAAAGGAAGCTTCAATAAAATTCATTGAAGAGTGACAGATAATTTCAGATAATGTCCGGAAGGTATCCTGTCTCTGCCTCAAAATCCCTGACTGCAGCCATCTGCAGCTTCTTCAGAAGTTCCGGATCTTTGCCCCCCACAGGCTTTCCGTCCACGGAAGCGACTCCTGCTCCCAGTGTGCCTGCACTTGATACGATAATCTCATCTGCATCAAACAGTTCATCCAGTGTAAATGCTTTCTCCATATAGGGAACTCCGGTCTCCTCGCAAATACGCAGAAGATGCTTTCTCGTGATTCCCGGAAGGATGAAATTGTCTGTGGGGGCTGTTCTGAACACCCCGTCCTTCAGGATATGTATGTTGCTGTGAGCACATTCCGTCACTCTGTCACCTCTGTGGAATACCACCTCATCACAGCCTGCTTCCTTCGCCTGCTGGGATGCCATAACATTAGGGATAAGATTCAGAGTTTTTATATTGCAATGGAGATATCTTGTATCTTCCACGGTTATCAGGTTCAGTTTTTTTCTCAGATCTGCCAGCTTTACATTTCTTACGGTTATCAGAAGGTTTGCCGGCTGGTCATTTTCGGGAAATGTATGCTTTCTTGCTGCAGTGCCTCTGGTAATCTGCCAGTACACCATCAGCTCACCATCACAATCACATGCATCCACACACTTCTGCAGTTCACCCCGCAGTTCTTCCCTTGTCATGAAGAATGGCATTCTGAGGGCTGCCGCACTGTTGAAAAATCTGTCTATATGAGGTTCTGCTTCAAATATCCTGCCGTTTGCGGCATAAGTGGCATCATATACTCCGTCTCCGAAATACATTCCCCTGTCATTCATGGGAACTGTCATATTTTCCAGTTCCCCCATAACACCGTTATAATATCCTACTGACTGCATGCTTCATCTCTCCGTTCATATTTTACAGCTTTTATTTTGTGAAGTCTCACACGACTAAATTCGCGCGCTTCCTGATACCATAATATCAAATTCTTCCGAATCCGTCACATCAAATCCGTTTTCCGTCAGAAGCTTCGCAAACACTCCCATACCCGGGATAAGTTTTCCTGAAAATGATCCGTCATATATCTGTCTGCATCCGCAGCTGGGGCTCCGTGCCTGAAGTACTATCAGGTCAGGGCCGAAATCCTCCGCCATTTTCAGGGCAGCTTCAGCTCCCCGTCTGAACTCCTCATCAACACATATATGTTCTCTGTTGGTTACCTTTCCTGATACTATTTCAGAGGGTATTCTGGGTGTCGGAAGTCCTCCAAGCACCTCCGGGCATACAGTAAGCACCTGCGCTTTCTGCTCCTGTGCAAAATTCACAAGTTCCCCGCAATAGTTATTGCCCCCGTTATATTTACAGTTTTCCCCCATCAGGCATGCACTTGCCAGTATTTTCATATTGCCGCCTATGCTTTTCTTTACTCCTGTTTCAGTGATGTTCGTCCCCTTTGTCACAAACCCATTCATCGGTTCAGCTGCCTATGCTCCTTCTCCAGTTCTGTAAGCAGAGCCTTCAGCGTCCAGTTCATATTAAACGGCGTTGCAACTGCCTTTAATGCTATGGGCTGCAGCCCCTGCTCTTTATAAGCTGCAAGAAATCTGTCCAGTTCCGTATCTGAAAAACCGCTGAACACCAACACCTCCGGAAAGTCTGATTCGGAATTTTCCTGTGCCGATGAACATTCCGGAAGCATCAGCAGCTCTGATATCTTCCGTTCGCCATGTTCAGGTAAGATTTTCTTTGCTGTAATATGTAATTCACTGCATATGTTCAGAAAGGCTTTTTCCTTCTGTACAAGCAGCATGTTTTCTTTGATCCTGTATAAAATTGTTTTCATATCTTTCTTTTCTGTTACTGGGAATATTCTGACATCTGCCGGATGCTCACTGCTGCCTTCTTCACACCGTGACTGTTTTTCCCGAATGCAGTTTCTGTATCCTGTCTCCCATGATTTCCTGCAGCCAGTCGAAGGCTACGGTTCCGGTGCAATGTCCGGAATAATATACTGTATCCCCGGCATTCATAAGCTTTTCAGCTACAGCCTGAACTTCTTCCTTCTTAAAGCTGCAGGTGTCCGGCCCTTTGAGGCCCATCATATGGAATCCTCCGAAAAAGGCTTTTATCGGTCTGTCCGGAAATACCTTACTTACCTCTTCAATGATATTTTCAACACCCCCGTGGGAGCAGCTGTTGATGCATACCAGTCCGTCTTCCTCTACAAATACAACGGTCTGCTCATGGGAGAAGTCGTCAAACTCCACTTTACTGCCTGTCATTGCACACATATGGGCATGCTCGGCTCTGCGGATAAGACCCGGGGTTGTGTGGGGAAGTATATGTACTCCGTTTCCGAAATCTCTGTATCCCTCAACATATTCAAATCTGTCACTGTATTTATCCAGGATTCCTGCCGGGATACCTATGTATTTTTTAATAAAACCCGCTATCTTGAAATAGTATTTCTTCCGGGCGGCTTCCTGCATATATACCTTTGCCTTTGTGTTGACCGCAAAGAATTCCGGATAGCCTCCGGAATGATCATAATGGGCATGGGAAAGAAATCCCATGTCTATATCTGACAGGTCAACTTTCATCTTCCCGGCATTCTCGGCAAACATTCCGCTGGCGCCTGTATCAACCAGGTATTTCCTTCCCTTATGATCCACCGTCAGTGCCAGTCCGTGTTCACCTTTTAATATGCCGCATTCATTATTTTCAACCAAAACCCTGACTTCCATACTCTACGGCCTCCTGAAATAATTCCGCGTTATACTTTTATCATATCATATGCGGTTCTGCCACATAATCCGATGGAAAGTAAACTTTATTTTTACACACCGGTGCCGGCTTGCAGCTTTCAGAATAATACCTAACAGATCATACCATCCATACAAGATGTAATAACAAGTACTTTTTTCATTTTTGTCACCTTATAAATTAAACGAATCAATAAAAATCATAATACTTATTCCTGCGCAACTATATCTTCCGCAATCTGATATGTATATGGGCTAACAATGCATCCACTTAAAAAGGCTGTACCCAACGGCCTCCCCGGGAATCGAACCCGGCACATATGTATATTTCCGTTCCATATGCGCAACCCTGCAGCTGGAAGGCCGAAAGGGGCACTCCCGTAAAAAGGAATGCCCCGTAACAAAAAAGAAAGATTATGGATCAACCAATATAAGCTGTTTATTAACTGTGAGTGATTCTGCGGTCAGTGCTCACGCTTCTTAAGTAAGAATAATCCTGCAGCAAAGATTGTAATCAGAGCCATCCCTGCAAGTGACGCAAACAGCATAAGTGAACTTTCGTCACCTGTCTTCGGCGGCCCGTCCGGCGGTGTTGAAGGCGATGTGAGCGTGATGGTCTGTGACGCATCGTTTATGTCTGTATGGTGTCCTACTTCTGTCTCCGTGCCGTCCTCTCCTACCAGATAGAACTCCTCGAAGATTACCGCATCACCGTAGTATGATCCTGCAGGTACCGTCATCTCTACCGTGACTTCTCCTGATGCATCCTTTATGGCAGCATCTGCGGTTGCGGTAAGGATCGGCTGTCCGTCAGACTTCCTTACAAGCGTCGTCTTTATCCTGTAAGTGCCCGGTACCAGCATGCTGTAGGAGATAACATCCTTTACCTTCTGCTCTACTGTTCCTGAAGCGGACTTCGTGCCGTCAGCAAATGCTGCCGTCGTTTTAAGGTTCAGGATGGTCACCATCTGGTCGATGTCTCCCAGCTCAGCGTGGGATGCGATCTCTGTCCCGTCAAGGTACAGGTACTCGAATGCGACTGCTTCTCTTGCTACAGACGCATCACACTCGAAGGTGAATACTACCTGTGCAGAACCGTCCGTTGTTTCAGGTACAAGCACAGTTTCCGCAGTTATCGGATTTCCTGAAGCGTCAAGTGCTTCTTTTCCTGTGTTCTTATCCATGAGCTGTCCCTTCAGGGTGTATGTCCTTCCCGGGATGAGTCCCGAATAATCCACGGTATCGGTAAGCACCACTGTGCCGGCTCCGTCAACTACCTTGAGCCCGCCTTCACCCCTGAGTGTCGTGCAGAGGTTCGATACGAATACGGTCTGGTCTTCATCCGTGATGTCGGCATGTACAGCCACCAGCTTGTTATCCCTGTAGAGGTCTTCGAAAGCTACCACGGCAAAGCCTGTCTCCGGAACATTCTCGATCACGAATGTGATGTCAACAGAGCCGTCCGCTGTCTGTGCGGTGAAGGTCTCGGATGCGGTTATCCGGTTTCCTGCAGCATCAAGGTAAGCCTCTCCTGTGTGCTTGTCCATCAGGGTGCCCTTGATGGTGTACTCTTTTCCGACTATGAGGTTCGTGTATGTTACTGTGTCTATGAGTGTTACTGTTTCTGTAAGCATCTCGCTGTGCAGACCTGAGTTCTTTCCGACCAGTGTGGTCTTTATCGCAGGTATGTCTACTGTCTGCTCTGCATCACCGATCTCGCCGTGAATGGCTACTATCTTGCCGCCACGGTATAAGCCCTCGATGGCAACAAGGGATTTTCCTGCAAGTGTCTCTGCAGGGAACGTGAACTCTATGTCCACAGTGCCCGCTGCATCAGCTGCGGTGAATACCTTTGTTGTCGTTATCTTGTTACCGCTGTCGTCAAGTGCAGGTGTGTCTGTAGCTTTGTCATAGAGTATGCCTACTGCGGTGTACTCGGTGCCCGGAATGAGGTTTTCATATGCGATGCGGTCGATGAGTGTTATCACCCCGTTTGCATACACGTCCTTGCCCTCATCCGTCGGGTCATAGAGTGTCGTACCCATCTTAGGGATGTATACCGTCTGGTCTTCATCGTCCAGTTCAGCATGTACTGCAAGGAGCTTTCCGTCATGGTATACCTCCTCGAATGCGACTACCGAATGTCCCTTAAGGTTAGTTCCCACGAAGGTGAATGTCACCTCTGCTGAGCCTGACTCCGAGTCAGGTGTGAATAAGGCCTCAGCGGTTATCTCTGCCCCGGAATCATCCTGTGCAGGCTCCCCTGTTTCCTTATCGTAGAGTTTTCCTGTTATCTTGTACTCCTTGCCTGCCGTGAGATTATTGTATGCTACGGTATCCGTAAGGACTATGGTGTCCTCTCCAGAGGCATCCTTTTCCCCGTCAGAGTCTGTGAGCGTGGTCCCGATCTCAGGTATGTCCACCGTCTGGTCTTCGTCATCGATCTCTGCGTGTACTGCGACTTCAACGTCATCATATGTAACGGTCTCGAATGCTACTATCTTCTTCCCTGCAAGTGTAACACCCGGGAATGTGAACGTGATATCCACTGACCCTGAGGCAGTTTCAGGTGTATGGAACACTTCTGCTGTTATCTCTGAACCGTTATCGTCCAGTAGGGGCAGCCCTGTTTCCTTGTCACAGAGCTTTCCTAAAATCTTATATTCCTTGCCCGGGGTAAGGTTGGTGTATGTTACTGTATCCGTGAGTTTGATGTCATTTGAAGCAAGTGCCTCCTTCGCACCGTCTGCATCCTTCAGGGTGGTCTTTATACCTGGTACGTGTACCGTCTGGTCTTCATCCTCCGGATCCTCGTGAGCTGCTATCCGGGCAGTTCCATCATAGAGTTCTTCAAAGCATGTATAGGTATGTCCCGGAAGAAGGGTTACAGTTATCTCTACCTCTGCTGTGCCTGAGGATTCTGTTGCTGTAAAGACCGTCGTGCCTGTTCCCACAACGTCCTTTGTATCCTTATCTGTGAGGGATGCATTCAATGTATATGTGGTCCCCGGGATAAGGCCTTCATATGTCACTGTGTCTGTTAATAATACTGAATCAGGCGCAGCAATATGTTCCCCTGTTGCAGGATCTGTAAGTGTTGTTCCTAAGGAAGGGAATGAAATGGTCTGCTGTGTATTTGACATATCCTTTTCTTCCGCCATTACTGTCCAGCCGTCATTTGCATACGCTTCAAGTGTTGCCACTGCCGTATAAGCCTTGCCTTTAAGTGACTTTACATCTGTAAGATTGTATGTAAGTTCCTTTGCTGCGGTGCCTGCTTCGGCTGTGAAGTTCACTGTCTGTGGACTGCCCACTGCCGTGCCTGTTGCTGTGTCATAGAGC
>JABUTA010000104.1 GCA_021443845.1 Parasporobacterium sp. | reverse complement strand
GGGATCATCATCACCTGCGAAAAGCCTGATGGGACATTTGGTTTTCTTGTGTATCCAGCTGCTTTTTCCGTAGACCATATTGAAGAAATCAAGAAGGGCAGAGAAACTGTTAAGGGTGGGAATGAAGCCGCATCTGGAATCATTCTGATAGGCTTCCACTTCTTTATGGTCAGATGATATCCATGCGAAGGGGTCTTTTTCCTGAGGGAATTTATCGGAAAGAGATCCGTATATCAGTCCGCTTATAAAGCTGGAACGGAAATATTCCCCCTTAAGTGCAGAAAGTAGCATGATCACATATTTCAGGATATATCTGGACTTGCGGTCAGCAGGCATTCCCAGAAGGAACATGCCGTCCACGCAGTTGTCATACTTTTTGAAGTATGCCGTTGCGATGAGGCAGCCTGCCCCCTGGGCGATGATCAGAAAAGGAATATCCGGAAAAATATTCCTGGCATATGTACGGTTTTCATGGATATCACCGATAATGCCGGATGGGGCATTATCTCCCATGAAACCCAGTTCTGCATTTCTTGAAATATTGTTTCCATGACCTCTGATATCACTGGTTATGACAGCATATCCGTTTTCGGTAAGAGTCTGGGCGATATTTTTATATCTGTTCTGATGCTCTCCGAAATCATGAAGAATCTGGATGACACCCAGTGCCTTTTTGTGGTCGTCCGGGGTATATAATATGGAATTTTTGGACAATTCTGGCATATATTATTATTCCTTGTTTTATTTAACTGAAAATCCCATGTCTCTGAGCAGTGTCTGGGGAATCATCAGGTTGCCCTTGCCCGTACCCAGATCGATATCGGGCTTCAGATCTCCGTGACAATCAGAACCTCCGGTAACAATAAAGTGAAGGGCATCGGCCATTTCCCTGAATTTCATCTCGTCATCATGGGTGTGGGTGGAATATACAGCCTCAACACCTGTAAGACCCATATCCTTAAGGGCATTCATCATCATGAATAATCCCGAATCCGACTGCTTGTACTGCATGGGATGCGCCAGTACCGCCACGCCTCCGAAGCTTCTTATGAGCTTTATGGCATCCTCTGCCATGAGCCTGCTCATGGGAATATAGCAGGGACGGCCTTTACCCAGGTATTTATCCATTGCTTCAGCCTTGTCAGCTGCATAGCCGTTGTTTATCAGGAACTGCGCAAGATGGGTCCTGGTGATGGTGCGGCATCCTGAGGATCTCATAAAATCATCATAATCAATATCAACACCATAGGTCCTCAGCTGAGAACATATCTTCATGTTGCGTTCATCTCTTTTGGCTGCAACAGTATTGAGGTAGCCTGTGAGCTTTGGATTATCATAATCGATACCGTAACCCAGGATATGTATCTTGGAATTTCCAAGTATGGATGAAACCTCCACACCCGGGAGGATATCCACAGGGCAGCTTCTGGCCGCGGACATTGCGGCAGGAATACCGGCCACCGTGTCATGGTCTGTTATGGCAATTGTGCTGAGTCCTTTTTCGCATGCATATTTCACCAGTTCGTCAGGAGTGAATGACCCGTCAGATGCTGTTGTATGTGAATGTAAATCTATATATCCCATGATCAGTCCTCATCATCAGTAACAACATTAAATACAGAACGTTTTCTGGCAGATACATCTGCTGCAAGATATTCGTCGTATGTGGTGATCTTATCGATCAGCTGACCGTCAACAATCTCCATGATCCTGTTGGCAGTTGTCTGAACGAACTGATGGTCACGGCAGGCGAAGAGGGTAACTCCCGGGAATTTGATAAGGCCGTTGTTAAGAGCGGTGATAGATTCCATATCCAGATGGTTGGTAGGCTCATCGAATATAAGAACATTTGCTCCCGAGATCATCATTTTGGAAAGAAGGCATCTTACCTTTTCACCACCTGACAATACCTTTACGTATTTAATGCCGTCATCTCCTGCGAAAAGCATCCTGCCCAGGAAACCACGGACATAGGTGGCATCCTTGATGGCGGAATATCCTGTGAGCCAGTCGGCAATGGTAAGGTCATTGTCGAATTCCTTTGTATAGTCTCTCGGGAAATATGCCTGGGAAGTGGTAACTCCCCATTTGAATGTGCCTGAATCCGGCTTCATTTCTCCCATGAGTATCTGGAAAAGAGTAGTCTTGGCCAACTCGTTTGAACCTACAAATGCAACTTTATCATCATGCCCGAGAGTGAATGTGATGTTGTCAAGGACCTTTACACCGTCAATGGTCTTGGACAGGTTTTCAACCTGTAGTACTTCATTTCCGATGGCTCTGTCAGGTCTGAAATCGATGAAAGGATATTTCCTGCTGGAAGGACGGATCTCTTCCAGTTCGATCTTTTCAAGAGCACGCTTCCTGGAAGTGGCCTGCTTGGCCTTGGAAGCATTTGCAGAGAACTTCTGGATGAATTCCTGGAGCTCTTTGATCTTTTCTTCCTTCTTCTTGTTGGCTTCCTTCATCTGCTTTACAAGAAGTGCGGAAGATTCTACCCAGAAATCATAGTTGCCGGCATACAGCTGAATCTTGGCATAATCGATATCGGCAATCTGGGTGCAGACTTTGTTAAGAAAATATCTGTCGTGGGAAACCACGATGACAGTATTGTCAAAGTTGATAAGGAATTCCTCAAGCCATGCAATGGCATCCATATCCAGGTGGTTGGTAGGCTCGTCCAGAAGGAGGATATCGGGGTTGCCGAAAAGGGCACGGGCCAGAAGTACCTTTACCTTCAGAGGACCCGGAAGGTCTTTCATAAGGCTGTAATGGTATTCGGTATCCACTCCCAGACCGTTAAGCAGGGAAGCAGCATTGCTGTCGGCCTCCCATCCGTCCATTTCCGCAAATTCCGTTTCCAGGTCGGCGGCTCTCATACCGTCTTCTTCAGTGAAATCCGCTTTGGCATAAATGGCATCCTTTTCCTTCATGATGTCATAAAGACGCTGATTGCCCTGGATAACCGTATCGATAACAGTCTGGTCATCATATTTGAAATGGTCCTGCTCCAGGAAGGACAGACGCTGTCCTTTTCCTATGGTAACATCCCCCTTTGTTGTTTCCAGCTGTCCTGTAAGTATTTTAAGAAAAGTTGATTTTCCGGCACCGTTGGCACCTATGAGACCGTAACATTCTCCTTCCACGAATTTGATGTTTACGTCTTCAAATAATGCTTTCTTGCCGAAACGGAGTGTAACGTTGTTGCAGCTGATCATATATTGTAATCTCCTTGAAATTCTGTATGTTTAGATGCATAAACCGGGCAGTTATGTGCATAATACCGCAGTCTATATATAACGATGTATTTAACTGAATAATCATAGCATCAGAAAGGGCAATAGTCAAAAGAAAAAGTGCTGATATACAGGGCTTCAGCACCCTTTGGGATTGTTAAAAAATATATATATTATAAATTGACATTCATGATGAATTACAGATATAATCGGGGCATGAATAACAAGAATAACATTTCTAAGGCTGTAATCTCCCGTCTGCCAAGGTACTACAGATTTCTGAGGGACTTAATGGATCAGGGAGTTGAAAGGATCTCATCTGAAGAACTTAGCCGCTTGATGAAGGCTACTGCATCACAGATCAGGCAGGATCTTAATCACTTTGGAGGTTTCGGACAGCAGGGATACGGCTACAACGTCAAAAGCTTATATAATGAGATCGGAAAGATCCTGGGAGTGGAAGAGGCACACAATATCATTGTCATAGGTGCCGGTAATCTTGCCCGTGCCCTTGTAAAAT
Source organism: Parasporobacterium sp. (assembly GCA_021443845.1). Lineage (GTDB taxonomy): Bacteria > Bacillota > Clostridia > Lachnospirales > Lachnospiraceae > RGIG5612. The sequence goes on along the minus strand of JABUTA010000104.1, from coordinate 2,746 downwards.
ATAACGGATTTTCCCAGCACGGTTTCAATTTCTGCAGCCTGTTTGATATAGACGGTGCCCTCTGCGGCAAAAGCGTCAACGGAGTGCGCATCAGAGCCATTTCCGAGATAGAGGACTATATAAAGACCCGGAGCGTGGATATAGCAGCCCTTACCATTCCCATGGATGAGGCCATGGATATGTCGGACCGTCTATACAAATCCGGAGTAAGGTATTTCTGGAATTTCACCAATATGGATCTGGAGCTGCCGGAGGATGCCATTGTCAAGGATGTCCATCTGCTGGACACACTGCTTGAATTGTCATACCGTATCAGCAGCGGCAAGAAAACAGAATAATTTTTAACAATGTTGCTGCACGCAGCAGGCATATATCTGCCGGCTGCGTGCGTATTATGTAAAGGAGTATTCACAAATGGATACTGTTTCTGAAAAATGTTACAGGCTGTGGGCAGAGGTAGATCTTTCTGCCATCAGGACAAATATACTGAATCTGCAGAGTTCATTCACGCCCGGGACCAAAACCTGCGCCGTAATAAAGGCAGACGGCTACGGTCACGGGGCTCAGGCTCTTGCGGGATGTCTTGCGGATATAGTGGATTTCTATGCAGCTGCCACAATGGAGGAGGCAATGGAAATCCGTTCAGCCGGGGTAAGTACCCCCGTACTGATACTGGGATATGTCCACCCTGTTAACGGGGTATCGGCAGCCGGAAATGATATCCGGTTTACCGTATATGACTATGATACAGCAAGAGAACTTTCCGACCTGTGTGCCGGTGCCGGACTGAAGCTTAAGGTGCATATCAAGGCAGACACAGGTATGGGCAGGATAGGTTTTATGCCTGACGAAGCTTCGGCAGACACTGTCCTTGCTATCAGCAGGCTGCCGGGACTGGAGATCGAAGGAATCTTCACACACTTTGCCAACGCGGATGATGCTTGTCCTGACAGCGCCCTGGCCCAGTTGGAGCTTTTCAGAAAATTCATAGGATATATTGAGGACAGGAATGTGCACATTCCCGTAAAACACTGTGCCAACAGTGCGGCATCCACCTGGATCCGGGAAACAGATATGTATATGAACAGGCTGGGGATATCCATTTACGGTCTGTACCCCTCGGAATATGTCCATCAGACTGAGCTGATACCTGCCATGACACTTAAGAGCCATGTGGTTAATGTAAAGACAGTACCTGCCGGTACCTGCGTGGGATACGGCAGCACCTGGACTGCAGCTGAAGAAAGGGTCATTGCCACCATTCCCGTGGGTTATGCGGATGGCTATATGAGGAGCCTGTCCAATAAGGGCAGCGTGCTTATCAACGGCCACAGATACCCCATAGCAGGACGGGTGTGCATGGACCAGATAATGGCAGATGTCACGGGGCCATATGAAGTAAATAAAGGGGATGAGGTGGTGCTCATAGGAAGCTCCGGAGATGAGACCATCACCATGGAGGAAATCTCAGAGCTGGCAGGTTCCTTCAACTATGAATTTGCCTGCGGCCTGGGAAGACGTATCCCCAGGCTGTATTATGAAAACGGAGTTCTGAAAAGCATTAAGCATGATGCAGGCATAAAGTATGATTTTCGTTGATATTCAGGTGAAAATCTGTTAAAATATCGTCGGTCTGCATATACTGCAGACTAATAATGCTGAAAAAGGAGTTAATATTTTAATATGGAAGATGGCAGTCGAGCGGGATTCTTTTCCAGACTGTTCAGGTCAAAAAGTGAAACGCAGGTAGAGGAAGAAATAGTATCCATGCTGGATGAGGGGCAGGACCAGGGTCTCATCAAGGAAAGCGAAGCTGAAATGATCAGCAATATTTTCGATCTTGATGAAACATCTGCATCGGAGATAATGACCCACCGCAAGAATATAAGTGCGGTGGACAGTGAATGGACTCTTAAGGAGACCATGGATTTCATTATCAGGGAAAGCTATTCCAGATTTCCGGTATATCAGGATAATTTAGACAACATTACCGGCATTCTTCACATTAAAGATGCCATAGCCAGCTACATGGATCCCGGTAATCATAACAGACAGATAAAGGATCTGTCGGGAATCATGCAGAAGGCACATTTTATTCCGGAAACATCCAAGATTGATTCGGTATTCAAGAACATGCAGTCAGGCAAGATCCATATGGAGATTGTCGTTGATGAGTATGGTCAGACTTCAGGCCTTCTGGCCATGGAGGACATCCTGGAGGAGATAGTAGGCAATATTTTTGACGAGCATGACGAGGTGGAATACAACATCGTCAGGGTTTCGGATAATGTCTACAATGTACGGGGACTTACCCCACTTTCAGAGCTGGAGGAAGAGCTGGGTATCACCTACGATGATGAGGATAATGATACCCTTAACGGATTCATCGTATCAAAGCTCGACAGGATACCTGAGGACGATGAAGGTACCGAGATAACAGAGAATAATATTAAATACAAAATACTGTCCGTTAAGGATAAGATGATCGACCTTATAAGGATCGATACTTCGGGACGGACAGATGATAAAGATGAGTAAGTGAGGTTAATATGTCAGGACATTCAAAATTTGCCAACATTAAGCACAAGAAAGAGAAGAATGATGCAGCCAAGGGTAAAATATTTACCATATTAGGCAGAGAAATAGCCGTAGCTGTTAAGGAAGGCGGACCTGATCCCAATAATAACTACAAGCTGGCCCAGGTTATTGCCAAGGCAAAGGCCAACAACATGCCCAATGATACAAT
>JABUTA010000103.1 GCA_021443845.1 Parasporobacterium sp. | reverse complement strand
GCAGGACGAAAGCTTCAGATAAGTCATTATTATAGGATCATCAAAAGGAGATAAGGTGGAGCCAGATGAATATTGTTTGTATAGCTCTTGGCGGTGCCCTTGGCGCTGTCCTGAGATATTTTATAAGTCTTATTCCATATAAGTCGGAGTTTCCGCTTCTTACTTTGGCTACCAATGTAATAGGGGCAGTAATTATCGGATTTGTTGCAGGATATGCAAGCAGAAAGGGCATGCACAGGAATGTGCTGCTTTTTCTGAAAACCGGATTCTGCGGCGGATTTACCACGTTCTCAACCTTTTCATTGGAAGCGCTGATGCTGGTCAAATCGGGGAAAACAGTGACTGCTGTAATATATATGTGCCTTAGTGCGGTACTGTGCATTACAGGTGTTTTTATCGGAATGTGGTTTGGTGAAAAAAATTAGCCGTTCCGCAGTCCGAAAATTCAGAAGGCAGCAGGTTTTACTGCTGTCTTTTTTTGATGGTGAAATATCACAATATATGCAAAGAACTTTTTTGCAGTTTTTTTTATTTTTTTGCACATTTTTGAAATTTACGTAAAAATACAGGAATAATCAGGTGTAAAAATAAAATTACAGTATTAAATCCTTCTGCAATGTTGAAAATTAAGATATGAATTTATAATATTACGTAAAATACTACTGGCAAGGAGGAAATAATGAAAGTTACATATTCAACAAATGGCTGGGGGCCGGTGCTTGGTCACTGGGCTGCACCGAATAATGTTAATGCTGCATATTATCGCAGTGCAGGGGATCTTAAAACTGCTCTGAAGGATATAGCTGCAGCCGGATATGAAAGTGTTGAGATTTTCGACGGAGACCTCCTGGAGTTTCAGGGAAGAGAGGAAGAACTTCAGAAATTGCTTGACGAAAACGGCCTTAAACTCAAGGGTGTATACGCAGCATGTAATTTTATCTTTGATGAGATTCTTCCGGAGGAAATGGACAGACTGAAAAAGGCAGCAGTATTTGCAAAGCAGTTCGGCGCCACTGAGCTGCCCCTTGGAGGAGGAGCCGTAAGATATGACGGCATCAGGGAATCCGATTACGTTAAGCTGGGAGAGGCTCTGGAGAAGGTCAGAGTGATGGCTGAGGAGCTGGGCATGAGAGCAAGCTTCCATCCCCATATGGGCTCCCTCGTAGAAAGCCCTGAGCAGTTGGAAAAGGTTGTTGCTCATACTTCCATTGCGTTATGTCCTGACCTGGCCCATGTTAAGGCAGGAGGCGGGGATCCATATGAAATAGTTAAGAAATATATTGACAGAATTTATTATATCCATCTGAAGGATATCACACCGGAAGGAGAGTTCTGTCCTCTGGGTGTCGGAACCATAGATATGGAGCCCATCATAAAGACGATACTTGCAAGTGACATTGATGTTGACATAGCGATCGAGTGCGACGGATGGTCAGGCAACCCCGGGGAAGGTTGCATGATAACCGCAGAAGTACTCAGAAAATATCTGTAAATTAAGGGGAAAACCCTTAAAAAATAAAAAAGGAGAAGAAAAATGAAAAAGAAAATTTCAGTCTTAGCAGCAGCCGTATTGGTATTTGTTATTGCAGTGGCTTCATGTGCAATGGCAGGTGAGATCAAGTCTACAGGACCTCACGGAGAGCAGGGTGTAGCAGCAGAAACCATTAACCTTACCGATGAGCAGGTAGCAAAGGTTAAGGAAGGCAACTACAAAGTTGCTATCGTAATGCATTACGGCGGAAATGACTGGGCTACAGCTCAGATCGAAGGTATCAAACAGCAGTGTGCAGAATATGGCATGGAAGTTATCGCAACAACAGACGCAAACTTCTCAGCTGAACAGCAGGTATCTGATATTGAAACAGTTATGGCTCTTAATCCTGACATAATCATTTCAATCCCTACAGATGCAACAGCTACAGCAGATGCTTACAAGAGAGCAGCTGAAGCAGGAATCAAGGTTGTTTTCATGGATAACGTTGCAGACAACATGGAACAGGGCAATGAAGTTGGTCAGTATGTATCATGTATCTCTGCAGATGCTTATGGCAACGGATGCGTAGCAGCTGAACTTATGGGTGAAGCACTCGGCGGCAAGGGCAAAGTTGGTATGGTATTCTATGACGTAAACTTCTTCACAACAAACCTTCGTGATCAGGGCTTCAAAGAGACCATGGCTGAAAAATATCCGGAAATCGAAATCGTAACCGAACAGGGATTCACAGCTGAAAACACATGTAATGAACAGGGTGACGCTATCCTTACACAGTTCCCGGATATCAACGGTATCTATGCATCATGGGATATCCCGATGGAAGGTGTTCTCTCTTCAGTACGTGCAGCAGGTAAGGAAGGACAGATTGCTCTTACAGCAATCGACCTTGGAAACAACATCGCCCGTGAGATCGCTCAGGGTACAGTTGTAGGTGTAGGCGCACAGGTTCCGTTCGATCAGGGTATCGCAGAAGTTAAATGTGCAGCTCTTTCACTTCTCGGAGAAGAAGTTCCTGCTTTCGTAGTTTGTGCAGCTCTTCCTGTAAATAAGGATAATGTATGCGAAGCATACGAGCAGGTATACCATATTCCGGCTCCTGAATGGTTAGTAGAAGCAGCAGGTAAATAATATTGACGTATTTATCAGACATAATTATCAGGATGATTTGGTAAACTTAACCACGGCCTGTATTTTTCTTAAATGCAGGCCGTGATTTTAAGAAAACGGGTGATCAGATGAGTCAGGCAATTTTAAAAATGGAGGGCATTAATAAGTCCTTTGGTTCGGCCAGGGTTTTAAAGGATGTCCACTTTGATTTGGATCATGCTGAAGTTCATGCACTTGTAGGTGGAAATGGCGCCGGAAAATCAACTCTGATGAAGATCATGACCGGTGTGTATACGCTGGATACGGGAAAAATCTTCATTAACGGGGAAGAGGTTGCGATCCATCAGCCATTAGATGCAAAAAACAAAGGTATTGGAATGATCTTTCAGGAGATGTCACTTGTACAGACTCTTACTGTATATGAAAATATCTTCCTTGGAAGTGAGATAACCAGAGGTGGTCTTCGCGATATAAAGGAAATGCGCAGAAAGACCAGAGAAGTTCTGGAAAAGCTGGGTATAGACATTGACCCCGACACTGTAGTAAGCGATCTGAGCGTCGGTATGACACAGATGGTGGAGATTGCAAAGGCGGTGTCCAAGGATGCCAGAATTCTCATATTTGACGAGCCTACGGCGGCTCTTTCCGATTCCGAGACTAAAAGATTATTTCAGATGATCAGGCAGTTGAAGGAACAGGGAATATCAATGGTTTATATTTCCCACCGTATGAATGAGATCCTTGAGATCGCAGACAGGATAACGATTCTGAAGGACGGTGAGAATGTACTGACAGAAGAAATAAAAAATATGACTCTTGACAAGATAGTTTCCGGAATGATGGGAGGAACATCAGGTCAGGGTCACAGATTTGAATGGGTAGAAAGAACTTACGATGAGAATGCTCCGGATCTGCTTACAGTGGAGCACCTGAAAGTAAATAATAAAATAGATGATATCAGCTTCAGCCTGAAACCGGGTGAGATCCTGGGATTTGCAGGTCTCATGGGAAGCGGCAGGACCGAGATCATGGAAACGCTGTTCGGCCTCAGGAAGAAGGAGGGCGGCAGAGTACTGATGGAAGGAAAGGAAATCAATGTTTCCGATTCCAGAGAAGCTGTAAAAAAGGGATTTGCATTGATTCCTGAGGACAGGCGCAAGAAGGGTCTTGTGCTTATCCATACGATCAAACATAATGCGACCCTGCCTATATTAAGCAGTCTTACAAAAGGCAGAATATTCAACGATGAAAAGAAAGCAAATAAAGTCGTGAATGAAAACATGGAGAGGCTGAACGTAAAGGCAGAAGGCATCAACCAGACCATAGGACTCTTATCAGGCGGAAACCAGCAGAAAATAGTCATTGCAAAATGGATAAACTCAAATCCTAAGGTAATGATGCTGGATGAACCTACAGCCGGGGTGGATATAGGAGCCAAAGGCGAGATTATCAATATTGTAAGAAAATTCGCTGACGAAGGCCACGGGGTACTGTTCGTATCTTCTGAACTTACGGAGATGATGGCAATCTGCGACAGGATAATCACCATCTTTGACGGAAAGTTCACTGGTGAGATGAAGAGGCGGGATATTCAATCAGAGGAGGAATTACAGAATGCAATCCAAAGAAGCTAAACGTAAAAAATTCCAGATCGGCAATTTTACAGTTTATATTGTGCTGGTGATCGTTTTTATATTTTTCTCGATCATTCTCAGGGACAGGGGCTTCCTTTCCGGCGGAAATCTGCTGAATGTCTTAAGGCAGACTGCCATGGTATCTGTAATGTCGGTAGCGGGAGTATTTGTTCTGGGTGCAGGACAGATTGACCTGACGGTGGGTTCTACCGCCGCAATGTCAGCTATGCTTGTATCCCTTATTCTTCAGGCAACCAACAGCATTATACTGGCGGTTATAGCAGGCATCGCATTCGGTGTGGTTGTCGGTATTATCAACGGCCTTCTTGTTACAAAGCTTGCGCTTCCTGCTTTCCTTGCAACACTTGGTATGATGCAGGTGGTCAGAGGTGCAGCCATGTGGATCACCAATACGGCAGCTGTTCCCATCACAAACAACACTTATAACCAGATTTTCGGTACCGGTTATATCGGCCCTGTATCTGTACTTATCCTGTGGACGATAGTTTTTTACATCGTGGGATATATCGTGTTCCACAGAACACCTTTCGGAAGATATACTCTTGCAACAGGCGGCAACGAGCAGGCGGCATCTTATTCCGGTATAAAAGTTAAAAAGATAAAAATGTATGTGTTCATCATTTCAGGAGCTTTATCTGCATTTGCAGGTATCATGTATGCAGGCCGTATGCAGGCAGGAAGATACTCCTTTGGTGACGGTGATGAAATGTCAGTCATTGCAGCCGTAGTACTGGGCGGTGCTGCCATGAGCGGCGGTACCGGTTCCATTATCGGAGCTCTTGCCGGTGCCATCCTGATGGGAATAATCAGCAATGGTCTGGTTCTTGCAGGACTTTCTTCAGCACAGCAGAAACTTATAAATGGTGCGATCATTATATTTGCAGTAGCACTCAGCAACCTTGTTAAAAGAAAAAAACAAAAATAGATAGCAGGAGGTATTATCTATGAAAAAAATGAATGTTGGTGTTGTTGGCGCAGGCTTTATGGGTAAGGCTCATTGTGTGGCATTATCGAATATGCCTAAGCTTTTCCCGGATGCACCATATTTACCTGTATTTAAGACAGTATGTGATATTGACCCTGAGATAGCAGTAGACTTCTGCGTAAGATTCGGATTCAAAGGATTCTGCACTGATTATATGGATATAATCAACGATCCTGAGATAGATATAGTAGCAGTATGTACACCTAATGATTCACATGCTGAAATAGCTATAGCAGCTCTTGAAGCAGGCAAGCATGTCATCTGTGAAAAACCTATGGCTATCACAGTGGAACAGTCAAAAGCAATGGCTGAAGCAGCTGCAAAAGCCTTTGAAAAAGGAAAAATCTCAATGTGCGGATACCAGTACAGAAGAGTACCGGCTATTGAAGAAGCAAAGAAAATCATTGACAGCGGAGCTATAGGACAGCTTACCAATGTCCGTGCCCAGTATCTCCAGAGCTGGTCAGCAGACCCACGCTCACCTCTTTCATGGCGTTTTGTAAAGGAAACAGCCGGAGCAGGAACCCTTGGTGACATCTTTACACATGCACTGGATATTGCCCAGTATCTGGCAGGCGATGTAACAGAACTGGTTTCCATGGTTAAGACATATATCAAAGAGCGTCCTGTACAGGAAGGCGGTGTAGACCTTCTCGGAACAGTAAAGCTGGGAGATGATGCCAAGAAACAGGCTGTTGATGTAGACGATGAAGTAAGCATCCTCTGCAAATATGCCGGCGGAGCAATAGGAAGCGTAGAAGCTACCAGAATGGCATGGGGACGTAATAACTACATTACTATTGAAGTTCACGGAACAAAGGGTTCTATAACATGGAACTATGAAAGACTGAATGAGCTTGAAGTATGCTACGGAATGGATGATGAAGACGGAGCAAGAGGCTTCAGAAAGATCTATACCGGACCTGCTAATCCTCACGGCGATGTAACCTGGAATATCCCGGGCATGAATATCGGATACGGCGAGCTGAAAGCTATTGAAGCTTATGATTTCGCAAAGGCAGTAGAGGGCGGATATCAGCCTACAACAACATTTGAAGTTGGATATCAGATCAGCAAAGTATGCGATGCAATACTTAAATCCGATGAAGTTCATGGCTGGGTAACAGTTGAGTAAAAATAGCAGATATAGGAAGCATGTTGATGCAGGTTTTCCTGTTGTTTAAAAAATTTCAGACATTTTCAAGGCTATGGCAGTGTCCATAGCCTTTTTCAAAGGAATGTCTTCTGACTTTGAGGCAGAAGGTATATACTTAAGTTGTTTGATGGGGTTTTATTTTATATAATGAGTCCGCGGCCGGTATGCGTATAACGGCGGAGTTTCATTTTTACTTGCATGCGTACTAACCACCA
>JABUTA010000102.1 GCA_021443845.1 Parasporobacterium sp. | reverse complement strand
GCTTGCAGGAGGGACATTATCTGTTGATATAGGCCGTGTTGCAGCTCAGGCCAATGGTGCTGTACTTATTCACTATGGTGATACAGTTGTTTTATCAACAGCAACAGCATCAGAAAAACCACGTGACGGTATCGATTTCTTCCCACTCAGTGTGGATTTCGAAGAAAAGATGTACGCAGTAGGCAAGATTCCAGGCGGTTTTACAAGAAGAGAAGGCCGTCCTTCTGAGAATGCTATTCTCACAAGCCGTGTTATCGACAGACCTATGCGTCCATTATTCCCCAAAGATTACAGAAACGATGTAGTTCTCAATAACCTGGTAATGAGTGTTGATCCTGACTGCGCTCCGGAACTTACAGCCATGCTGGGCTCAGCACTTGCTACATGCATCTCTGATATCCCGTTTGACGGTCCTGTTGCCATGACACAGGTGGGTATGGTAAACGGTGAGTTCGTATTCAATCCTACAGAGGAGCAGAAGCTTGCATCAGATCTTACTCTTACGGTTGCTTCCACACCTGAAAAGGTTATCATGATCGAAGCAGGTGCAAAGGAAATTCCGGAAGATAAGATGATAGAGGCCATCTATAAGGCACATGATCTTAACTGTGAGATCAACAGATTTTTTGCACAGATCATTGCTGAAGTAGGAAAGGCAAAGCATGAATACGAAAGCCATGTTATTCCTGAGGAAGTAATGAATGCCATCATCGAGCTTGTTCCTCAGGCTGATATGGAAGATGCTGTTTTCTCAGATGAAAAGCAGGTAAGAGATGCCAATATTTCTCAGATAAAAGATATGCTTAATGAGAAATTCGCAGAATCTCATGAGGACTTCATTCCATTCATAGATGAAGCAGTTTATGCTTACCAGAAGAAGACGGTAAGAAAGATGATCCTTAAAGATCATAAGAGACCTGACGGACGTGCAATTGATCAGATAAGACCTCTTTCAGCCGAAGTTGATATCCTTCCCAGAGCCCACGGTTCAGGTATGTTCACAAGAGGCCAGACTCAGATCATGACTGCCACAACATTAGGGCCTTTATCTGATGCCCAGAAGATTGACGGACTTGATCCTAATGTTACAACAAAGAGATATATGCATCAGTATAATTTCCCGGGATATTCAGTAGGCGAAGCAAAACCTAACAGATCACCGGGACGCCGTGAGATCGGCCATGGTGCACTTGCAGAAAGAGCCCTTCTTCCTGTTATACCGTCAGAAACAGAATTCCCTTATGCACTGAGACTTGTTTCTGAAACATTTGAATCAAACGGCTCTACAAGCCAGGCATCTGTGTGCGCATCAACACTTTCTCTTATGGCTGCAGGTGTTCCTATCAGGAGACCGGTTGCAGGTATTTCCTGCGGACTTGTCACAGGCGAAACCGACGATGATTATCTGATCCTTACCGATATCCAGGGACTTGAAGATTTCTTCGGTGATATGGACTTCAAGGTTGCAGGTACAGACGAAGGCATTACAGCCATCCAGATGGATATCAAGATCCACGGCCTTACAAGAGACATTGTAGAAGGTGCCATAAGAAGAGCTAAACAGGCAAGAACATATATCCTTCATGAAGTAATGCTCCCTGTTATATCAGAGCCTCGTAAAGAGCTCAGCAAATACGCTCCTAAGATCATCAGCATCCAGATCGATCCTGAAAAGATCGGGGAAGTTGTCGGCAAGCAGGGCAAGGTTATCAATGAGATCATTGCAAGAACCGGTGTTAAGATCGATATTGATGACAACGGCATGGTATCTATCTGCGGCGTTGACCCTGTAAAGCTGGAAGAAGCCAAGGAAATGATCAATACCATAGTTTCTGACTTTGAAGAAGGAAGAATTTACGAAGGAAAAGTTGTTTCCATCAAAGAATTCGGTGCATTCCTTGAGTTCGCTCCGGGCAAGGAAGGTATGGTTCATATTTCCAAGATCGCCAAGGAAAGAATCAAATGTGTAGAGGATGTTCTTACACTTGGAGATATTGTTAAAGCTAAATGCATGGGTCCCGATAAGATGGGTCGTGTAAGCTTCAGCATTAAAGATGCAAAGGCAGAATAACAAACTGATAACATATTGTAAAATTAAGGCTCATCCGGGTTTCCGGATGAGCCTTTTTGAAACGGTACGGCAAGGGACTTCATCATTCATTTGCTTTCATTGCTTCAACCATGTCAGTTCTGTTTATAGGTCTCTTCATGATAAGGTCTACCAGCAGTGTGAATACTACAGATATGGCCAGGGCAAAAACATAACTGAGAGGTTTGATATCTCTGCCGAACATGACTGAGTTGACCTCTACGGTTCTTACAACTACCTGATGAAGTATTATTCCTGCAAACAGGCCGCATACGGCACCGAGAAAACTTAATATATTTGTTTCACGCAGTATGTAGTTCTGGGTTTCCTTCCTGTAAAATCCCAAAACTCTGAGTGTAGCCAGCTCCTTACGTCTTTCGCATATATTTACATTTATGAGGTTGTAAAGGACAACTATGCATAAAAGACCTGCCGCAAGGATCAGGACATATATGACTCCGTTTATACTCTTGATGCTGTCTGCAAAAGACTCCCGCAGACTGTGGACAGATCTGGCGAATATCACGGACGGTTCCGAAAGCATTTCCTGAAGCAGCTGCTCACATATTTCCACAGAATTGTCTTTTTCCGCAGCAGTGCACAGAAGGTTGTTGTATTCAGGCTCTGTGCCGAAGCATGAACTGTAAAGATCGGGACTCATATATGCATATGAGTAAACATAGTTTTCGGTTATTGCCTTCACTTTTACTTCGGCCTGATGGCCTTCAGAGTCTTCTATGGTAACGGTATCGCCCTCGTGAATTCCCATTTCTTCGCAGAATTTTTCGGTGAGTATAACCGAATCTGTGTCAAGTACATAGGGCTGCTGATTCTTTCTGTTTCTGAGAGAAATAAACTCAGGGAACAGATTCATATCAGAAGGAACAAACAGAGAAATCTCTTTTTTGTTCTTTCCGGAATATACTTTCCCGTTTTCCTGAACCGCAGTCATATATGAAGTGATCATTTCCCTGTTATCAATGATGCGGGACAAGTCAGATAACGTATCCGAGGAATTGTCTGTATCAAGAACAAATAACAGATCATATCTGTAAATTTCAAAGAACTGCTTGTCAACTATCTGGTTCACGGAGTCTCTGACACCGAATCCTGTAAGAAGCAGGGCAGAACAGCCTGCGACTCCGATGAGTGTCATTATAAATCTTTTTTTATACCTGAACAGATTTCTGCATGTGATCTTCTGGGTAAAGGAAAGTTTTTTCCAGATGAATCCGATATGTTCCAGCCATATCCTTTTGCCTGCCGCAGGGGTTTTAGGGCGAAGAAGAACTGCAGGTACGGATCTGAATTCATTCCAGCAGGCCCATAATGCGGCCAGAAGTATGCTGAGTATAGTAACAGGAGCAACCCAGGCGGCTATTTCCCATCTGAAAGGGAGAACTACGGAAGGAACAGTATACATCATGCTGTATGCTGAATTTATGGCGTATGGAAACAGTCTGAATCCTGCTGTAAGACCGATGATGCAGCCTGCCACGGATGCTGTAAAACTGAAAAGCATATACTCAAAAAGTATCTGACCGTTGGTATACCCCAGAGCCTTTAAAGTACCTGTCTGAAGCCTTCTTTCTTCGATAAGTCTTGTCATTGTGGTCAGTGCAACAAGGAGAGCCACTATGAAGAAAAATACAGGGAATATCTTTGCCAGGGCGGAAACTTTACCGACGTTTGATGAATAACTGTCAAAACCTGTCAGGTCTGTTCTGGTTCTTATCATCCATTCTGATGAAGAAAGACTGTTAAGAGCGGAATTGCCGTCATGTATCTGTGATTCAAGCTTGTTTCTCAGTGTCTCCAGTGTGTTCTGGGAAGGTTCTGCACAGTCCAGCAATTCCTCCGTCTGTTCAAGCAGACCTGCTATTTCAGAATTGCTTTCGACAGCGGCAAAAGAATCCCTGATATCTGAATTGAGCTCTGAAGAACGGGCTGTGGAATTATCAAGTTCTTTTACTGTTGCAAGAGTATTTTCAACATCTGTAAGAGTGTCTTCTGCCTTTAAAAGTTCCTCCCGGATATCATCTGAGAGTGTGGCTGCATAAGAGGATCCGCAGGTATCGAAAACCCCCCTGATATTGTCGGAAACATCGTTTATAAGACTGTCATAGCTGTCACTGAATGTGTTGAATTCACCGGCGCCGGATACTGTGAGAAACAGATCTGTATAATGATCACAGTCAAAGAAATCTTCCCTTACATAAACATTCAGATTGATGGTTCCGGAACCGATGTTTGAAGAATCTCCTTCAATGGACATGCACATAGGGCTTCGGCATATGCCCACTACCTTCAGAGAGGCTTCGGAAATACTGTCACCCACTGTGTCGGAACTGCTGCCGGATTTTACAGGTGTCAGGATATCTCCGGGGGCTATCATTTCATCAGAATATTTTCCGAAAACAGATTCCACTATACACTCATCGGAATTTTCGGGAAGACGTCCTTCGAGAAGCTCGAAGCGGTTTATCTCAGAGCTTCCGCTTTCATCAAGGATACCGTACACTCTGGAGGTAAAATCAGATCCGTTCTCCTGGGAAAGTATCATATCATATACAACAGCAGGCTGATATGATTCTATGGAAGCCGATGACAGGATATTGGAAATATCCTGCTCGTCAAGACCGGCGTAGGATTTAACATCAATATCAAACAGCCGGTATTCTTTGATATAGCTGTCGGCTGTTTCGTACATATCAGGTGAAGCAGCAGCCAGGCCTGCAATGAAACCGGAGCCCAGTGCCACTATGAACATTATTGAAAGAAACCTGTTGAGGCTGCCTCCTGTATTGCGGAGTATGTTTTTCCATCTTGTCTTTTTCATGCGGTTTACCATTCGATTTCATCTACAGGAAGGGGGTTATTATTGACTTCTGTTGATACAGCCTTTCCGTTCTTTATGTGTATCACACGGTCGGCAATTTTTGTAAGGGCACTGTTATGAGTGATGATGACAATAGTCTTGCCTGTTTTCCTGCATAAGTCCTGAAGAAGCTTAAGAACAGCTTTTCCTGTTTTATAGTCGAGAGCACCTGTGGGTTCATCACACAGGATGATCTTAGGATTTTTTGCAATTGCTCTGGCGATAGATACCCTCTGCTGTTCACCGCCGGACAGCTGTCCGGGGAAATTATTCATCCGGTCCTCCAGACCCACATCTTTCAGAACTGAAGCGGCATCAAGACTGTCTTTGCATATTTCCGACGCAAGCTCAACATTTTCAACTGCCGTAAGATTCTGCACAAGATTATAGAACTGGAATACAAAGCCTACATCGTTTCTTCTGAATTCAGTAAGCTTTGAAGATTTAAGGTCGGTAATGTTCTTTCCGTCCAGAATTACTTTTCCGGAGGTGGCTGAGTCCATACCTCCCAGAATATTGAGAAGAGTGGTTTTTCCGGCCCCTGAATGTCCGACTATTATGCAGAGCTCTCCTTTTTCGATACTGAAATCCAGACCGTCAAGGGCACGGATCTCAGAGGAACCGGATCTGTAGATTTTATATACATTTTCGAATTCTATATACGACATAAAATACCTCCGTTTTATTTATTAATGCCGGCTGTGATAAGTTCCATGTATCTGGTCGGCAGATGCTCATTAAGAATTTCACGGCCTTTTGAAAAGCTGTCTTCGCTTATTTCCTCATAAAGCTGTCTGAGAGGTGCGTAATAGCTGTCAGAGGATATTATATCTGCGAATTTATCATCCGGTTCATCCGGGAAACCATCAGAAAAATATGATTCTCCCGATGCACGTAATACGGAATTGCACATAAGCATCATGATATCAAATGCAGTCAGGCAGAAGGCATTATCATCAGACGGATCAGCAGAATGCTCTGAAAGGTAATATGATTCTATGTCAGGAGCAGAACTGAAGAGGATATCCCTGTACCTTTCAATGTCAGCTTTGAGGAATTCGTTGTCTGACTGCAGAAGGATATCCCTGCCGGCTCTTGTAAAATCCCATTTTTCAAGAGGAAGGCAGGGAACAATATCCTGGGGGTTTATATAATTGAATATATTGGAATATTCCCGGTTGAGACAGCCTTTTCTGACTGTTGCAGGAGCTGCAAAGGTATAAACATATACATTATCCTCCCCGATGAGTTCATCTATAAGTACCCCCAGCAGGTTGGCGCACGCTGCTCCACGGCTGTGTCCGCAGACCAGCACCACAGGTGCTGAAGAAGGGTCATATATTTCAGTGAACCGGCTGAATGCATCTTCTGCTGCAAAGAGAAAGTTCTCTGCAAATACAGCATCATTGCTGTGGGAAGGACAGAAATCGAAATTGGAAAACCATTCGGCTCCGGATGTACCTCTTATGGTTATAAGAAGGGCATCTACCGGGGAGTAGCCTCTGTATACAGAACCTGAGGCTATGGTGATTCCGCAATTGTGGGAAGGATCAGTATCGGATTTGTCAAAATTATATTCTCCGATTACCGAAAAACCTGCCGTACCAAGAATATCCTGTATATATTTTTTGTGTCCCTCTTCCTCCTGGTTGATATGTTAATAAAAT
>JABUTA010000101.1:8359-12973 GCA_021443845.1 Parasporobacterium sp. | reverse complement strand
GATTACGCACTTGTGGTGCGAATCCGTCTCCCGCGCAATCACATTTTCACGCCCTTGAATTATAACGGCTCGTCATATCTGTCTTTCATATGCATGTATGGCATATGGCGGCAATTATAATATTGATATGCAGGCGGTCAGGGAGGTTTCTGCTCAGATGCGCCGCAGCATCCCATGAATTACAGGCGCAGTCATCCTTAGCCGGGGGGACACATGCATGTCAGCCGGCATGGTCCACATTTCATAAATTACGGTAAATTACAGCAGGAGGAGTAATAATGCTTCAGATAAAAAACATTACAAAACAGTATAAGACCGGGGAACTGGTGCAGAAAGCCCTTAACGGTGTGAGCTTCTGCCTCAGGGACAGCGAGTTTGTATCTGTACTGGGTCCTTCAGGTTCAGGAAAGACCACTTTGCTGAATATAATCGGAGGACTGGACCGTTACGATTCCGGAGATCTGGAAATCAACGGCATCTCAACGAAAAATTACAGGAACAAGGACTGGGACACCTACAGGAACCATACCATCGGATTCGTATTCCAGAGCTATAATCTGATCCCTCATCAGAGCGTTCTGTCCAATGTTGAGCTGGCACTGACCATAGGCGGAGTTTCTCCCAGGGAGAGAAAACAGAGAGCAAAAAAGGCTCTGGAAGAAGTGGGACTGGCAGAGCATATGCACAAAAGACCGAACCAGCTGTCCGGAGGTCAGATGCAGAGGGTTGCCATTGCAAGAGCCCTGGTAAATGATCCGGATATAGTGCTGGCGGATGAACCTACCGGAGCCCTTGATTCCGAGACTTCAGTCCAGATAATGGAGATACTGAAGAAGGTTGCCGAAAACAGGCTGGTGGTTATGGTTACTCATAACGGTGAACTGGCAGAGGAATATTCCACAAGGATAATCAGGCTGAAGGACGGAAGGATTATTTCCGACAGCGATCCTGCCGGACAGGAGAAGGAAAATCCAACTGAGGATAATGCCGGAAAGTCAGAAGCTGCAGAGAATAATGATAAAAAGGCAGCAGATTCAGCAGAAATATCAGCAGGAGAGACAAAGGGCAGAAGCAGATCCTGCGAAAACAAGAAAAAGGCAAGAATGTCATTTCTTACCTGCCTGGCCCTCAGTGCCAATAATCTGAGATCAAAAAAAGGCAGGACCATACTTATATCCCTGGCATGTTCCATCGGTATAGTGGGTATTGCCCTGATACTTGCGGTATCAACAGGAGTAAATGATTATATTCTGAATATTCAGAAGGATACCATGTCCAGCTATCCTCTGACCATCAGTGCCAAGACCATGGATCTGACAGGACTCATGAATGACGGAAATTCCTTTAGGTCAGATATACTGGATGCTCTGGTAAACATCGGCGAAGATGATGGGGCGGTGCATACTGATTTCAGTACCCTTGAGGCAAGCGAAATGTTCTCCACAAGCATTGTAGAGAATAACCTTACTCCATTTAAGAAGTACCTGGATAATCCTGAAAATGAGATACATCAGTACCTGGGTGAAAACGGAATAGTATATACATACAATGTAAATTTTGATGTTTATTCAAAGACTCCGGAAGGAACCCTTCTGAATACCAATTCCAGTGTTGAAGATATTACCGATTCCGGAAGTGCCTTCGGGGCAATGAATCTGGGATTCAGCCAGATGAGGACCAATATGTTCTCCATGCAGTCGGGAACCCGGTCAAGCGCAGCGAATTTCTCGGAAATGACCGCAGGAAGCAGCGGTCAGGGAGTGAGTCCCGTAGTCAGGGATAATTACGATCTGGTCTACGGAGAATGGCCGGAGAATTATGATGAGCTGGCGGTAGTTCTCACACCTGGGGGAACACTTCCCGCAGAGACCCTGTATCAGCTGGGCATCATGTCCGGAGACGAGTATAAGGCCGCAGCGGCAAAGGTGGAAGCCGGGGAAGAACCGGAGGATCTGGCCTGGAAATATGAAGATATCTGCGGAAGGACCTTCTATCTGGTAACAGCTTCGGACAGATATATGATAAATGAGGACGGTACCATAACATATCTTGAGGATTCATATCTGAACATGGATCAGCTGATGGAAAAGGCTGTTGAGCTGAAGGTGACAGGTATACTGCGCCCTTCCCAGAATGCATCGGTAATGAGCATAACCACGGCAGTGGGTTATACAGCAGGGCTTACCACATACTGCATTGAACATGCCGACAGCAGTCCCATTGTTCAGGCCCAGAAGGCAGCTCCGGAGGTAAATGTACTTACGGGAGTAAGGTTTACGGCAGATACTCCTGAACAGAAGGCTGAAGACATGAAGCAGTATATAAGTGGTCTTCCGGATGATCAGAAGGCACAGATATACAGTATGATCATGTATTATCAGACCGGAGGAACCGGACAGGAGCAGCTTCTGGGAGAAGGCAGCAGTATGAGTGAAATGCTGGAAATGTTCGGAATGTCTGACAATGCCGCTATCGGAGGAATCGCGGCACTTATGGGCAAGGATACCATAGAAAGCCTCATGGCAAATGTGGGGGACTATATTTCCAATGAAGTGCAGCAGGCAGCACTTCTTGACAAATGGCTTGAAGAAACCCCGGATCAGGAAATACTGACAACCCTGTATGACCAGTATCTGAAGGGCATGTCATATGAGGATAATATGGCAGCCTTCGGACGTTTGAGCTATGATGCCCCGGTTTCAATAAATATATATACGGATACATTTGAAGATAAAGACAAGGTTACTGAATGCATAGACAGATATAACGAGTCTGCAGATGAAGATTCAAAGATAGTATATACGGATTATATCTCGCTTATTACCTCGTCAGTTACATCTATTGTAAATGCCATCTCATATGTGCTCATTGCATTTGTGGCAATATCACTTATCGTATCCTGCATAATGATAGGCATCATAACCCATATTTCAGTTCTGGAACGCACAAAGGAAATAGGTATACTGAGGGCCATGGGTGCCTCAAGACGGAATATTTCCTATGTATTTAATGCGGAAACAGTTATCATAGGACTTATATCAGGAATTATAGGAATATTGGTGACACTCCTTCTGACATTGCCGATAAATGCCATACTTAATTTACTGCTGGGTGAGAGCATGATAAATGTCAATCTCCCTGTAGGATATGGGCTGCTCCTTATACTGATAAGTGTTGCGGTAACTATGATAGGGGGTATAATACCGGCAGCAAAGGCATCGAAGAAGGATCCGGTAATTGCTCTCAGAACAGAGTAAATGACCGGCTGAAGAAAGAATATTTTCGGAGGTTTGAGTATGGCTATTGATGAAAAAGACAGGCATACACTTTATCAGCTGGCACTGTTTCAGTCTGTGGCACTGGGAGAGTATTACGGAGCGTCTACCGTAGGGGAATTTAAGAGCCACGGAGATTTCGGCATGGGCATATTCGAAGGAGTAAACGGAGAACTGGTAATGCTGGACGGAGTTGTTTATCAGGCTCTTCATGACGGTTCGGTGATATGTCCTCCGGATGATACCCCTATCCCTTACGGGAATGCCGCATTTTTCGAAGCTGACATAGACTGCGGGAATATTACTGCAGGCAGTATGGATGAACTGGCAGAGATTCTTGACAGGTATGTAAATGAAAACGGAAGGAACCAGTTCTACTTTGCAAAGGTAGCCGGACATTTCAGCCATGTGACCGTCAGAAGTGAACTTAAGCAGGAAGAACCCTACAGGATGCTGAACATTGCCCTGCGTACGGACCAGAGAAAATACGAATACGAAGATATAGACGGAACCATTATAGGTCTGTATTGTCCGGACTATATGCAGAGCATGAATGCTCCCGGCTGGCATTTTCATTTTGTATCATATGACGGTACAAAGGCAGGTCATATGACAGAGGCTGCCCCTTCGGTATGCAGGGCAGAACTGAACAGGATGAGCAGGTTTACCGTCGATATCCCCGATACCGACAGCTTTAACCGGCGGGATCTGGGAAAGGACCTTATGTCAGCCATAAGGGAAGCGGAATCAGGAACATTTAAGGAATAAGGGATGAAATAAAAAATCCGGAAGTCACTGACGGCTTCCGGGATTTTTATTCTGGACTGATTACTTTTTATTTTGTTTCAAGGTAAGCATTCATTTTATCTACGATGGTATCCACATCAGTGCCGTGTACCATACACGCATCCTCAAGGCTTTCAGCCTGTGCAGACGGGCATCCGAGGCAATGCATACCTGTTTCCAGTAAGATAGGAACCAGACCGGCATCTGTGCTTAAGATCTCGCCGATGGTCATGTCTTTAGTAATTGCTGCCATTAAAAGTCCTCCTAAAATATGATTTTCCGTGTAAAGCAGATTATAATACGGAATAAGCTGTTTTTCAATGCATAATTACAGGCGTGTATTTATGTTCATACAATCTGTATAATCAATATAAGTCTGTACTGTTCAGAACCGGACAGTATTTCAATAAAGACGGGGCGGCAGATAAATTTCATAAAAAACAGAAAAAACTCTTGCAATTTTTCGAAACATACCATATAATCATAATCGCGTTTGCACCTTTAGCTCAGTTGGTAGAGCACCTGACTCTTAATCAGGGTGTCCAGGGTTCGA
>JABUTA010000101.1:0-6648 GCA_021443845.1 Parasporobacterium sp. | reverse complement strand
GGAATGGTCTGTATACCAAGGATACAGGACTGACCCAGAGGGCAGACGGTTCAAGTAAAACATGGTATTATGTCCGGAACGGAGCCTATACAAAGGCAACCTGCTATGCTCAGAAGCTGGATACAGATGACACATCATTCTATACTGTAGAAGACGGAATCTGTACAGGAATTGTTCTTGGGGAAAAGACAGTGTTTGTTTATGGCTCGGAACTTCCGGGTTCATTATTTACGGGACTTACAGGAACCCAGATGAAAATACTTAAAGCCATTGAGGATACACCTACCACCGAGCAGGGATACTGTGCAGGCTGGGTAACAAATGTATTCAATAATGCAGGCTTCTGGGGCTCGGTTATCGGAAATGCCTGCGATATGTGGGAATGGTATTGCGATTCCGATGATTACAGCGACCTTCAGCCGGGAATGATCATAGCAGTAAAGCAGTCGCCGACATATCTGGGACAGATATACGGACATGTGGGTATATATCTGGGAAATGGCATGATGGCTGACTCCACAGGTGTCATAAGCATACAGACGGTTTCCTCCTGGATCGACAGCTGGGATTACGCAGGGACAGCCGCCTGGGGTTATCCTGATGAGATAAAAGCTCTTGTGGCTAAAGGAAATTAAGAAGCATAATATATGCTTGACTGAAATATATCGTTAGATTATAATAACTTTCGCCTTGATGGCACCATCTGGTGTCCGGGTCCAATGCAATGGAAATTCATGAATCGTGTCAGGTCGGGAACGGAGCAGCACTAAGTGAAACCTTTCATGTGACGTTGGGAAGCCTGGGCATCAGATGGTACCATCAAGGCTTTTTTATTGGGCAAAATGCATAACCAGGGCATGTTTATGCAAATACAATAGGTGACATACACGAAAATACAGCAAATATACAAAAACACTTGATAAATATGCATAAAAGACGTATAAATATGCTTATTCCCCTGATGGGGGATAAGCATTTGCTTTTTAGTGTATTGACGATATTAAATAATAAGCGTACAATCATATTTCACAAAAAATAATCAGAAATTCAGTAATATTATATAGAAAGACAGGATATGAACAGAATATTCATTGACGGAAGCGCCGGAACAACGGGACTCCGTATTCAGGAAAGATTAAGTGAAAGAAAAGATATAGAACTTATCAGGCTGTCAGAGGAACTCAGGAAGGACCCGGCAGCAAGAAAGGATGCCATCAACAGTGCGGATGTGGTATTCCTCTGCCTTCCGGATGATGCGGCAAGAGAGTCTGCGTCACTGGCAGAAAATGACCATACCGTGATCATCGATACATCCACTGCCCACAGGACCAACGATGCCTGGACATACGGATTTCCCGAGATCGGAGGCAGAAGGGACATTATCAGAAACTCAAAGAGAATAGCAAATCCGGGATGTCATGCCAGCGGATTCATTTCCCTGGTGGCACCTCTTACCGAAAACGGAATCATAGATGCAGCAGCAGGGCTTTCCTGCTTTTCCCTTACTGGCTATTCAGGGGGCGGCAAAAAGATGATAGCAGATTATGAGGACGCTTCCGCAGAAGAAGAATACAGGACACTGCTTACAGGACCGAGGATGTACGGACTTACACAGCACCATAAGCATCTTCCGGAAATGTCAAAGGTGTGCGGACTTCAGAAGCTGCCTGTATTCTGTCCGGTGGTTGCACCGTTCTACTCAGGAATGGAAGTTACAGTCCAGCTGTTTGCTGAGGATATAAAGGGCGGCATTGAGGAAATTAAAAAAGTTTATGCCGATTATTATAAGGAAGGATTCGTCCGGTACGCAGCCGGAGGGGATGAAAACGGATTTTTATCGGCAGCAGCATTTTCAGGCAGAGATGATATGCAGGTGGGTGTTTACGGAAATGACGAAAGGATCATTCTTGTAAGCCGTTTTGATAACCTGGGCAAAGGAGCCTCAGGTGCAGCTATCCAGAATATGAATCTGGTCATGGGTGTTCCTGAAGGAACAGGACTTATAGTATAGATAATGGATTTTGCCTGATGCCAGGCGGGAGGATATATAATGAAAATAATCGAAGGCGGAGTTGTTGCGGCAAAAGGTTTTAAAGCCGGGGGGATTCATTGCGGAATCCGTGCAACAAGAACAAAAAGGGACCTTTCACTTATCGTAAGTGATGTCAAGGCATCCTGTGCAGCAGTATATACCACCAATCTTGTCAAGGGAGCACCTCTTACCGTGACAAAGGCCCATATTGCTGACGGTTATGCCCAGGCAGTTATCGTAAACAGCGGAAATGCAAACACCTGCAATGCAGACGGTATAGAGATTGCCGAAACTATGAGTGCTCTGGCAGCAGATGCCCTGGGTATTGCAGCATCCGATGTTGTGGTAGCATCTACAGGCGTAATAGGGCAGCCTCTTAATATAGAGCCCATCAGAAAAGGAATGCCTCAGCTGGTAAAGTCTCTGTCAGCAGACAGCTGCGATGACGCCATCGAAGGAATAATGACCACTGATACAGTGCCGAAGAGTATCGCTGTTGAATTTGAAGCTGGAGGAAAGACCTGCCGTATGGGAGGTATTGCCAAGGGCAGCGGAATGATCCATCCCAACATGGCCACCATGCTGGTATTCATTACCACGGATGCAGCCATTTCTCCCGAAATGTTGCAGAAGGCTCTTTCTGAGGATGTGAAGAATACCTTCAATATGCTGAGCGTTGACGGCGATACATCCACCAATGACAATTGTGTTGTCATGGCAAACGGCATGGCAGGCAATGCTGTGATCAAAGAAGAAGGTGAGGATTTCACAGCATTCATGACAGCTCTCAACACTGTAAACGTAGCCCTCAGCAGAATGATCGCCGGGGACGGTGAAGGTGCCACAAAGCTTCTTGAGTGCAAAGTTGCAGGGGCTGCTGATGAAATTACAGCGAAGACGGTGGCCAAGAGCGTTATATGCTCCAGCCTTCTTAAGGCGGCAATGTTCGGTGCCGACGCTAACTGGGGCCGTGTATTATGTGCCATCGGCTACAGCGGAGCTGATGTGGATGTAAATAAAGTTGATGTGGATTTCAGAAGTGCCGCAGGCACGATATCCGTATGCAGAAACGGTGCCGGTATAGAATTTTCCGAGGAGGAAGCCAAGAAGGTCCTTCTTGAGAAGGAAATCGATATCCTCATAGGCCTCAATTCAGGAGATGCTGAGGCTACGGCCTGGGGCTGTGATCTGACATACGATTATGTAAAAATAAACGGTGACTACAGAACCTGATGATGAAGGTGTATCGAAGCCGTACAACTGATATCGAAGATCACATTGGCGTGGCCGCTTAACTCACTTGGTAATGAGCCCCGAAGGCTGACGACGGCCCCGACAGGATACGAAGTATCCGAAGGGGAACGGCGCATGTGAGGGGCGAAGAACCTAGTGAGTTGCGGGTGTTAGCCAGCCGGGATCAGAGATATCATTTGTACGGATTTGAGATACCTTCATCATCAAGCAGGAATAAAAAGCAGAGGAAGCAGATATGCAGAAGTTTTCAAATTCAGAAAGAGCCCAGATCATTGTTCAGGCTCTTCCTCATATCAAGAAATATACAGGCAAGATCGTTGTGGTAAAATACGGCGGCAATGCAATGATCAACGAAGATCTTAAGCAGCAGGTAATGGAAGATGTGGTTCTCCTGAGCCTTATCGGCGTAAAAGTCGTACTGGTCCACGGGGGCGGCCCCGAAATATCAGAGATGATGAATAAACTGGGCAAGAGAACAGAGTTCGTAAACGGACTTCGTGTTACAGACCGTGAAACAGCAGAAATAGCCCAGATGGTGCTGGCCGGCAAGGTAAACAAGTCCCTTGTAAACCTTATCAATAAAAAAGGCGGCAATGCCATCGGACTTTCAGGTGTGGACGGCAGATTCATCCTGGCGGAAATGAGAGATGAAAACCTCGGATATGTAGGAAAGATCACGGAAATAAATACAGAGCCGGTTGAAGGACTGCTGGAAGGCAATTACATTCCCGTAGTGGCAACAACAGGCTGCGACAGGGACGGCAATGTATATAATATAAACGGGGATACCGCAGCAGCATATATAGCAGGAGCATTAAATGCCGAAAGGCTTATCATGATGACAGATGTGGCCGGAATCCTGAGAGATAAAAACGACCCTTCAACCCTTATACCACATGTGACAGTGGAGGAAGCAAAGAAGCTTTATGATGAAGGCATAGTTGCCGGAGGAATGATCCCGAAGGTTGAGTGCTGTATAGAGGCACTTAACAGAGGCGTAAAAAATGTAGTAATAATGGACGGTACCGTAGAGCATTCCATCCTGATGGAGCTTCTGACAGATGAAGGCTGCGGAACAATGATAGGAGCATGAAAATGAGCATATTTGAAACAGATAAGAAGTATGTTGCAGCAACATATAAAAGGTTTCCTGTGGAGATAGTATCCGGTAAGGGTTCAATAGTAACTGATGTTGACGGAAAAGAATATATCGACATGGGCAGCGGTATCGGTGTAACAGCCTTCGGTATTGCAGATGATGAATGGCAGAAAGCAGTTACTGACCAGATAGGCAGGGTACAGCATATGTCAAATCTGTATTATACAGAACCCTGTGCAAAGCTGGCAGAGGCTCTCTGCGAAAAGACAGGAATGAAGAAGGTGTTTTTCGGAAATTCCGGTGCAGAGGCCAACGAATGTGCCATTAAGGTGGCAAGAAAATACGCCGCAGATAAGTGGAAGGAAACTCACGGGGACGAACCATGTGAGAGATATACCATTGTCACCCTTAGAAACAGCTTCCACGGCAGAACCCTTACAACACTGGCAGCAACAGGACAGGATCATTTTCATGA
Organism: Parasporobacterium sp.; assembly: GCA_021443845.1. Taxonomy (GTDB): domain Bacteria; phylum Bacillota; class Clostridia; order Lachnospirales; family Lachnospiraceae; genus RGIG5612. The sequence goes on along the minus strand of JABUTA010000101.1, from coordinate 1,788 downwards.
GCTTTTTCAGCCTCTGACACCTGGATTTGCCCATGTGGCTGCAAATGACATTGATGACCTGAAAAAGCTTGCTGCAGAGGTTCAGATAGCAGGTGTTATCATCGAATGCGTCCAGGGTGAGGGGGGAGTGCTTCCTCTGACAAAGGAATACGTTCAGGAAGTACGTAAGTTTACGGAAGAAAATGATATCATCATGATCGTGGATGAAGTTCAGACCGGCAACGGAAGAACAGGCGAGTTATATGCCTACATGAATTTCGGCATCACACCTGATGTTGTTTCAACTGCAAAAGGACTGGCAGGCGGGCTGCCGCTGGGTGCAACCCTGTTAAGCGAAAAGGTACAGGATGTTCTGGGCTTCGGTGATCACGGTTCAACCTTCGGAGGCAATCCGGTAAGCTGCGCAGCTGCATTAAGCATAATCAGCAGGATTGACAGGAATCTTCTGGATGAAGTAAAAGAAAAGAGCAGATTCGTATTTGACAGCTTTGAAGGTGCAGAGGGGGTTGAATCCGTTGCAGGCATGGGCCTTATGGTAGGAATCAAGACTGTAAAACCGGCAGGAGAAGTTCTTGCGAAATGTATGGAAAACGGAGTGCTCTGCCTTACTGCCAAGGATAAGGTAAGGCTTCTTCCGGCTCTTAATATTCCTATGGATGTACTGAAAAAGGCAGTGGAAGTTATAAAGGAAGCATGTAAGCAGTAAGACAGAATTACAGACACGGAGAAATTATGATGAACTTAAAAGGAAAAGATTTTTTAAAGTTACTGGATTTTACTTCAGACGAAATAGCATGCATGCTGGATCTTGCTGCTGATCTTAAGAAAAAGAAAAAAGCAGGCATTCCCCATCGTATGTGTGAAGGCAAGAATATTGCCCTGATATTTGAAAAGACAAGTACAAGGACCAGATGCTCCTTCGAAGTGGCTGCAGCAGACCTGGGTATGCATTCCACATATCTTGATCCCTCAGGATCACAGGTAGGCAAGAAGGAAAGCATTGCTGATACTGCAAGGGTACTGAGCCGTATGTTTGACGGTATCGAATACAGAGGCTACGGTCAGGAGCTTGTGGAAGAACTGGCGAAATATTCAGATGTGCCTGTGTGGAACGGACTTACAAATGAATTCCATCCCACACAGATCCTGGCAGATTTCCTTACCATCAGGGAACATTTCGGAAAGCTGAAGGGCATTAAGCTGGTTTATATGGGTGATGCCCGCTACAACATGGGCAATTCCCTTATGGTAGGCTGTGCAAAAATGGGTATGCATTTCGTTGCCTGTGCTCCGGAAAAATATTTCCCGGATCCGGCACTTGTTGCACAGTGTCAGGAAATCGCTGCAGATACAGGCGCAGTTCTTGAATTCATAACTGAACCAATGAAAGCAACCGAAAATGCAGATGTAATCTATACTGACGTATGGGTTTCCATGGGTGAGCCGGATGAGGTATGGGCAGAAAGGATTCACGACCTTCTTCCTTACCAGGTTAATGAAGCCCTTATGGAAAATGCAGGTTCCCGGTGCCGATTCATGCACTGTCTGCCGGCTTCCCACGACCTTGAAACTGAGGTAAGCAGGAAGATTTACGATAAATTCGGACTTACATGCATGGAAGTAACTGACGGTGTGTTCAACGGTGAACAGTCTATCGTATTTGATGAGGCCGAGAACCGCATGCATACCATCAAGGCTGTTATGGCTATCACCCTTTGACATAATATGCCCGCAGCGCCGGTATATTCCCGAATATGGATGAGGAATATCCTGATCGGGCAGGGTTGA
>JABUTA010000100.1 GCA_021443845.1 Parasporobacterium sp. | reverse complement strand
GCGGGCAAGAGCCCAGATGGACTGGATGGACAGCTATATGGATTCCCTGGCAGAGATGGATGAAATTTTCCAGAAATAGGTTATGAAGGAATACTTTGATTTATATGATGTAAATAAGGAAAGAACCGGTGCTGTCCACGAAAGATGGCAGCCCATGCCCGAAGGATGTTTCCGCCTGAACGTAGCCCTGTGCATATTCAACACCAGAGGGGAACTGCTGATACAGAAAAGGACGGATACAAAGGCTGCATGGCCCGGACTGTGGGATGTATCCGTATGCGGCAGCGTTCTCGCAGGTGAGACCTCACAGCAGGCGATGGGCCGGGAACTGAAGGAGGAACTGGGGCTTGTGCATGATTTTACGGACACCCGTCCCAGGCTGACTCTGACATATTCGGAAGGCTTTTCAGACATATATATACTGGTAACGGATCCTGACCCTGACGATATCCGGCTTCAGGAGGAGGAAGTGGAGGAAGTCATATGGGCCGATAAAGACACTGTACTCAGAATGATACGGGAAGGCATGTTCATCGCTGTGTATCCCTCACTTATAGACCTGCTGTTCGACCTTAAGGACAGCAAGGGGTATATGCTCCCTGCATGATGATATTCCGGAGGTAATGGAAAATGGATTTCACAAAAGTTAAGGAAAATCTCATAAGGAACGGATATTCCGTTTCAGAATTTGATACGGCAGAGGACGCTGCACAGTACCTGGACGAACAGATAGACGGTAAGACCGTAGGCTTCGGAGGCTCCGTGACCATCCACGATAAGATGAAGCTTTATGAACTGCTCGGAGAACACAATGAAGTGGCATCCCACTGGAAGCCCGTACCGGGTAAGACCAGGGAAGAGATAATAAATGAAGAACAGTCATCAGAAATTTATCTTAGCTCTGTCAACGGTCTTTCCGAAACCGGGGAGATAGTAAACATAGACGGCACCTGCAACCGCATAGCTGCCATAACCTTCGGACATGAGAAGGTATACCTTGTGGCAGGGGAGAATAAGATAACACCGGACCTTGAGTCTGCTATCACCCGGGCACGTAATATTGCAGCCCCGTTAAATGCCAGGAGGCTGAATAAAAAGACTCCCTGTGCCGTGAATGCCGATAAATGCTATGACTGCAGCAGCCCTGACAGAATCTGCAAAGGCCTTTCTGTTTTCTGGAAATGCCCGGGAGGGCAGAGTACCGAAGTCGTGCTGATCCATGAAAAGCTGGGATACTGATCATGAGTAAGGTCATTATCATTTATGTTGCTCTGAAAACAGAAGAACACGATCCGGACAGGCTGGCAGACAGGATAAGGCAGTTGTCAGGACTCACGGACTTTGAACTGTTACCTGTATACCTTACACGTGATGAATGGTTCACTAAGCTCAGTTTTGATTTCAACGCTGACAGAAATACTGCTGCCAGTGCATTCCTTGATGAAATCCTGAACATTCATCTTCCGGAAGCATTAAAATCTGTTCCACAAGAATGCAATACTCCGGATATCCTCATCGCAGGCTATTCCCTTGCCGGTCTTTTCAGCCTGTGGTGTCTATACAATACTGACGTCTTCTGCGGAGCCATATCAGGTTCCGGTTCATTATGGTACGAAGGATTCTCCGATTATGTTTACACCCATGGGATCAGAAGGCCCGGCATAGTTTACCTGAGCCTGGGCTCGAAGGAGCATAAGAGCCGAAACCCATTGATGAGGACAGTCATGGAAAAGACAGAAGCTGTCTACGGTCATCTTAAAAACGAAGCAAATGTTGAGGCTGTGGTCTTTGAGATGAACCCTGGGAACCATTTCCAGGATGTGGATGAGCGCATGGTCAAAGGGATTGCATGGGCTTTAAAGCATACAATATAAGAAGCTTAGAAGATTTCATGATTCAGCTGTTTTCGTTTTCAGGATATTTTCATATACTGCACCGTTATTTTTCCGGAACGGAGAGATAACATCGCTTTTGTGTCATAAAAGCAGATAAATTATTCCATCCTTACATCATATAATTGCATCATCAATGATATACAACAAAGTGATCTGAAGGAAGGAGGTTTTGATAATGTTCTTTGGACACAGAGGTTTTGGGCACATGCACGGACCTGGCCCCGGATTCGGAAGACCATTCGGGCCGCCCCCTCCGCATATGCATCATCATCATAACGGAGGCTGCGGATGCTGCCTGTTCCCGTTTCTGATCGCGGGTGCAGTGATAGCCGCAATTTTGATACTTATATTCTAAGGTGAAACCTCATGATTGATCATGAATGACCACTCCCATGCGGTGCATGGCTCCTATGGAAGTGGTCATTCATTAAAAACTGTCAGGATTTCCTGAAGCCCGATAATATATACATAAATTATGTTATCATACCACTAAGCACATGAAACTGTTGGCAGACATAATACCAGTGTGAATTACTGGCGGTAATCTGGAAATCGGGAATTAATATGCATGTCGGACCTTTATAGATATTTCTGATACTACATCACCTTCATACACATGATCAGAAAGTATTTTCTGAATTTCTTCAGGAAGAATGGCGAACCACATTATATCTTCACATTGAAGGTCGATATCGCTAATTCTCATGAGTAGTACCTCCTATCATATGAGATCAGAAAACATTTTTTTACAGTTGATGCAATAGGGTTGTCCTTTTTTTACGAGGACGTATTGGTTTTGTCACAATTTGTGGAAACTAATATCACTTATAGCGAACTTCTCACCGCAATGGAACAGTCTGTTCTGACAATACTGCGAAAAAATCTGAGATTACGCGTGATGGTATCTTGCGTATTTCCGAAAATAATAGTATTTTGGTTTATATAATTGTCATAATAGTGATTTACACAACTATAATAAGGATATTTCAAACCATGAACTTATATTATGAAATGCTTCGGCAACCGGTATTCAATATTCGCGATGTCCTCAAATTTTATGATAACATAGAAACGGCAAGGTCAGCACTTAAGAAACTGTTAAGGGACGGTCTCGCAGTCAGAATCCGGAATGAGATGTACACATGTATCAGCGGTGAAACAGGGTCTCCGGTAGCAAACAGGTATCAGATCGCATCAGCGGTTACACCGAGTGCGTACCTGTCCCATCACTCCGCAATGGAGCTGTATGGTGTTGCTGACCAGGTTTTTTATGATGTCTATGTTTCATCTGATACAAAGTTTAGCCCTTTCAGATTTGACGGATACACCTACAACTTTCTGAAATCGGCATGTGATTCAGGTATTGAGGATGTTGTCTACGGTGGTGGCATACGTGTCACAGATAAAGAACGCACAGTGATTGACTGCATCAAGGATATGGATGCCATTTCAGGTACTGAAGAAACCCTTGCCAATATCGCAGCAATAAGCGGGTTATCTGAAGAAAAACTCCTTATTTATCTTGAACATTATTCGAACCGGTTTTTATATCAGAAAACAGGTTTCATCCTCTCCCTGCATCAGGAACGGCTGGAGTTATCAGATGCATTTTTCAGTGAATGCAGAGGAAGGATAGGGAAGAGCAAACGATATTTTACTAAAGATGAACCATCCGGTAAATATGACAGAATCTGGCACATCATAGTTCCTGAAAATATCATGACATTAAAGAACGGAGGCACATATGATTTTGTTTGACAGGTCAGAACTCGGACGGGCTGCAAAGGCACAGAACTTTAACAGAGATACATATGAGAAGGTGATCCGTCTTGCAGAAATCTTGAGTTTTATCAACAGGGATGCCTATCTGAAGGATCATCTTATACTTAAGGGTGGAACTGCCATAAATCTGACGATTGTAAATATGCCCAGACTTTCGGTAGATATTGATATGGACGTAGTTCCTAATGTTCCGAAAGAAGAAATGCTTCAGATGAGGGATGTAATAGCCCGCAAATTAAAAGCATATATGGAATCGGAAGAGAGTGTGAAAATCTTTCTGTAAAAAGGATGTAACTACACAATTTGCCATAACAAAGCTTTCATTAACACATTAAAATTCTTATTGTAGGCAGCTTATCAATTCAAAAAACTGTTACCATAAACATTTCTTTTCGAATACTATGTTCGTTTAAGATGTCAAATAGGAGGAAAATAATATGGCATCTTTAAAATGCTCAAAATGCGGCGAGGGAATCCATTTCCATTCCATCCCACAGGACATCGAGTATACATACATTCCAAAAAGCACGTGGATTGATATATGTAATAGCAGATTCAACAAGTCTGCCATTGTGATGGATTCTTCTGGTATGCATCCAAAACTTTTCAGAAGCGACACTATTGAAAATGACTTCGAAGGCAATATTTATAAAATGTGGAAGTGCCCGAACTGTGGAACAATGCATTTATTTGATAAAAATGGCCATGTGAATGAAGTTTTTGAAGAAGCATCTACCACAGAAAAAAACGCTTTGCTTGATGAAGGTCTGGTATTTTCTGATTATTATTGGGATAATCTGACAGAAAAAGCTGTACCTGATGAGTTGCTTAAATCTGAACGGCCAACATATTATTGCAGGAAAGGAAAAGATGTTCTGTTTTTTTCTGAACACGAAGATTTTTCTGTCTGTAATAAAGCTTATGTAAAGCTGATACCGGATTGGATGGAAACACAGTGAATTATACTTGTTTAGGGGATACAGCTAACTGTATCCCTGGTTTTTTCGCAACTTTCAAATTGCGTTAAATAATAATTTAACGCAATTTGAGATAGGTAATAAAATACGGAGCTATCAATCAAGATATGCCCCGTTTATATATTTATATTTTCAGGATATTTTTTGTTGAATATCCTGGTTGTTTTATTTAATACGATTCAGAAAAAATGTGCCTGACTAACAATTATCCGATATTGATCCACAGAGCAGGACGGACGGCACCAATGGCAGGCATGTTGGGAAATCCATAGGGGTCGATTTTCCCATTATAATTGACTTTCGCAATATACTTTTCGCTGCTGCCGGGTGAGCGCAGCCACCAGTTATATCCTTCTGTGTCGTCAGTATCACCATCTGTTTTAAATCCGGCCTGTGCCAGCGCATAAGCAGTACATGAAGCAATTCTTGATTCGTCATCTGCAAAGTACTTATCCGCTTCATCAAGGCTCAGCAGGAATATTCTGTCTTCAGTATCATTCCCGGCTTCTGTTTCCCACTCAGCGTTATCATCATTGACGACATGGCTTGTAATGATCATTTCTGTCGCTTCTGGTCCAAATGCTTCATTCAGGAATTCTTCATTAGTTGTCCTGCTCGTAGCTTCCAAATGAAATGATATCTCCTGCACAGGTTATCTCCGGGTTTTACGTTTCCTGTAAAGTTCACTTTGGATCCCTTATATTATCTGTGTACGGAATGATCCGGAAAAACTACATTAAAGTTTACGTTTATTGATCTGCTCCAGGATTAATTGTAGTGCAGCCCATATGTAAATGCGTGTCTGTTTTCGTACAGTTATGCCTATATTCAAAAATCTGCGTCTGATTTCACAGATACTTCACTGCTTCATCATTTTTCCTTCATAACTGCAGGTTAATATACAGACATAAAAGACAAGCAAGCTACAAAGCAAATAATCTTTTTCATAATTTCTGAGCGTCCCCCCGCTCAACCTCCCTTTAAAAGTTATACGTTTTTAAGAAAGAACCGCTCCCGAGCGGTTCTTTCTTGCTGCAGATCATTGAATATCAGCTTCTGAACTATGGGAAAAAGTAAGTTTTCTTCTCGTGTATAACCCAATTTCCCGAGGTTCCTATACCTTGTATGCTACAGGACAATTTATCTGGCAGAGCTGGAATATAAATGTGAAACTTCCGTGAACATATTGACAGATACGCATTGCGTGCCTTATAATCCAGACAACAAGGGCACGCAATGCGTACCCAAGCAATCTGTAGTAACCGGAAAGGAGGATCCATAAATGTCAATCGGACAGAATATCAAGAAGCTCCGGAAAAGCTCAGGACTCACATTGTCCCAGCTTGCGGACAGGATGGGGCTGTGCCTTTCAACGATCTCACGCTGGGAGAATGATGAACTCACCGTTTCAGCATACCAGATCCAGCAGCTCTGCGATGTGTTCAGCTGCTCATCAGACTCCATCCTTTTTTCCGAAGACAGGGAAACTGAGGTACGTGAGAGCTGCATGCAGTTCGCTTTCGAAGCCAAAGGTCTTTTTATACGAAAGTATGATCCGGGATACGGACTTATGAAGAAGAAGACTGAAGCACTCTATGGAAGATATAAACGCATTGTCAGAAATACATCCCTGACATCAGAATGCGGGAACATAAGGATGACGCCCATCAGTAAGCTCAACCACCGTGGATGCAGCCGGGAACTGGATCTTGATGTTATCCTCTCCGGTGAAGGTAACCTGGTTCCGGGCACGGAACTCTATAACGAGATCCGTGACTATGTATCCACATTAGAAAAATTATTCTGCAAAAATATTAAAACTTCCGCTTAATTTTGATATAATACGCATATAGGAGCTCTGACCTGGTCTCTATTTTCTTTTTCTTCCGCCAGGACAGAGTTGGAGGCACCGATGCTGAACGACCATCGGTGCCTTCTTTTATTTTATGGCATCTTCCGAAGAAATGGACGCTCTCTGGTTCAGGTGTTTTTACCCCTTTTT